>CAYJUT010000034.1:0-7388 GCA_964373415.1 uncultured archaeon
CTACTTCCTATAACAACCATATACAGAAAAACCATTATAAACCTCTACTTCCTATAACAGTCTTATACAGAAAAACCATTACACAACACTTCCATGAGAAACGGTGGGGTGTTTGCACGCATGAAAAATAGAGTATTGGAAACCTATTTTTCAGATAGAATATATTTATATACTCTCCAAGAGAAGTGATGGTAGGTTTGGTACGCGAGTGGTGTCATTTATTTTTGGTGACTTGGTACTATAAACGGACAGGTGGTGTGTGGGCCGTTCTCTGTTTGGCTTACTTTGGGGTGGTTTGATGATTGGCAGAACTAGCAACATGTTTGTACAATATTTAGAACAGGAAGACATCTTTAATGATAAAAAAATACTTTCTTCTTCGTTTATACCACAGAAAATATCACATAGGGATAAGGAGCTACAACAGATAGGATCTATGCTGGCACCAGTGCTGAGAGGCTACCACCCAAATAATATATTCATATATGGTACGTGCGGGACAGGTAAGACAATCTGCACGAAATTCGTAATAAATCAGCTCCAGGAAGCTGTTAGGCAGTCCGGAAAGGTGTTGCGGTCGGTCTACATAAATTGTAAAATGAAGAAGGTTGCTGACACCGAGTACAGACTATTTGCCCAACTCCTCAAGGAGCTCGGTGAGGTTGTGCCTGATACAGGCCTGCCAACTGACGTTATTTACAGAAGGTTTTTTGAGAGGGTCGACAGCAAATCATCAACACTTATCGTGGTTCTGGACGAAATAGACACGTTGGTGAAGAAAGTCGGCGACGATTTTCTTTACAATTTAACAAGAATCAATCAGGAACTGAAAAAAAGTCACATAACAATAATAGGCATAACAAACGACCTATCAATGCGCGACACATTGGACCTCAGGGTCAAATCATCGCTTTCTGACGAGGAGATTTTGTTCAAACCATACAACGCCGTGCAGTTGAAGGATATTCTAAGCGAACGGGCCGAAGAGGGTTTCAAAAATGGCGTCGTAAGCGACACAGTTCTTAGCAAGTGTGCAGCCCTTGCAGCACAGGAGCATGGGGACGCACGAAGGGCACTCGACATGCTTCGTGTTGCTGGCGAACTTGTTGAAAGGGCTGGAGAATCTGTAATAGCAGAAAGGCACATCGACATGGCACAACAAAAGCTGGATGTCGACAGGATACTAGAAACTGTGAGGGGCCAGCCAGGCCAGTCACAGGCTGTGTTGTACTCAATAATAAAACTGCACGAACGTGCAAAAAGCCAGAATGTGTGGGCAGACAGGAGACTGCTTACAGGCGACGTGTTCAACACGTACGCAGTTATATGCAAAACTAATGACATGAAACCACTTACACAGAGACGTGTAAGCGACCTGATAGGGGAACTAGACATGCTGGGAATAATAACGGCCAGAGTGATTTCCAAGGGACGTTACGGCAGAACACGTGATATCTCCCTGGCAGTAAAGGACGATCTGCTCGCTAGAATGATAACACTTCTGCACGAACGGTTTGAGTAACATGTTAATTTCTTATACTACAAAGTGATTTTCATGGAACGAAATGAGATAGTGGCAACATTTTTTAAACGCGGTCATTTGCTCACTGACGATGCTATAAGGCTTCTCGAGGAAAAAGGCCCTGAATACGCACTAAACAAAAACCTACCACTCGTCGTCGATGCAAGTGACATGTCACTGCCGTATAAAATAATAAAAAATATAACAAGTAGAAAAACAGAACTCTCAAGCGACGATTTCATCAGGTACTATAATTCAAAGTACGAGAAGATGAAAAATATAATAACATCACGTATAAATAAGAATTTTGTTTCTCTCAACAAGATTGGTAGCGCGCTGGACGAGGTCCATGTAATAGGTATTGTAAAGGAAATCAAGGAAAACGATGGAAAGAAGATTGTAGAACTCGAGGACCTCACAACAAGCGTGCCGGTGATTTTTGACGATGTCGGAGAGCTAGAACTTGACGATGTCATAGCTGTGCAGGCGATAGCAGGCGGCAGGGTTCTTTTTGGAAAGAAAATTATATATCCTGACATCCCGTTGCGCAAGCCTACGCTCGGCAACGGAAAAGGATGTTTTATATCAGACCTTTGCCTCGCAGAGTCCTCAACACAGGACGCAGAAAGGTTTTTTGAGTGGTTTGGCCAAAGTGATATCCCCTACCTTTTCATAGCCGGCAAAATCGGCAACACTACAGAATTGGAAATGTATGTTGACAGACACTGCTACATCAAAACCGTGTTTGTAATAGCCGAGAACGAAATTCCAAGCCTGCCGCAGCATTTTAAAAACAACAGGATCATCGCACTCAGTAACCCTGCAATGATAGAAGTTGGCGGCCTAAAGATACTGATGGCGCAGAAAGCCGATACGACAACACTCAAGAAAAGACACTTTGGCAGGACCGATGCCATTCTTGATGACGACCAGCTAGCTCTGGACGAGATGCCTGACATAGTCCTTAGCGGCAACTCCGACGAACCATATATAACAAATTACAAGTCCGTCACACTTGTAAACTCTGGTTCCCTGCTCGGTACGTTCAAACCATTCATTATCAATTTTTCTACAAGGGATTTTGAGGAAATACACCTGTGAATTACAATAACGGATATTTATTGCAATGAATGTACCTATACTGTAACGTTCATGCAAATCTACGAAGAAGCGGACCTCTTTGACAGAAAAGCCCGGCTTTTTGGTGGAATACTTCTGGCTCTCGTCAGAAGATATTTATTGATTTGGTCATAATTTAGGATGTGGTCAGATGAAAATACGTTTTCAATTACTAGACGCGGATTATTTCTTGAATGGCAACAAGCCGGTAATACGCATGTTTGGCAGGACAGACGAGGGCAAGGCAGTTTGCATACTCTATGACAGGTTCCAGCCCTATTTTTATGTTAAATGCGAAAATCCGCACAACCTCTCAGGGATAAATGCTGTGAACATTGAGGAAGTCGACAAATCTCTTGCTATAGGCTATAATGACCAAAAAACAAAACTTTACAAGATAACAATAACAAATCCACAGGATGTGCCAAGAATGAGGGAACAGCTGATTAATAATAAACTGGTTGAAGACATCTACGAGGCCGACATACTGTTTAAGTACAGATTTATGGTTGATTATGGCATATACGGCATGCAATGGGTAGAAGCAGACTGCGAGACGGTTAAGACAGGCATCTCAAAGGTACAATCTTATGCAGCAAGCTCATTAAAACCGCTCGAACTTAACGTTAATATGCCGCTGAAATACCTCGCATTCGATATAGAGTGCGTGCCTTCCGACCCAAGAAAACCGCTTGACGCAAAAAAAGACCCTATTGTGATGATATCGCTGGCATTTTCTCCGGAATTTAACGACAAAAAAAGTCTTGTTCTGGTAGCAAAACCGTTTATTGGCGACGATGCCAAGGGCTTTTCATCAGAAAAGGAAATGCTTGAGGAATTCCTTCGCATCATAAATATGTACGACCCGGACATACTCACTGGCTATAACATAAACAGCTTCGACTTCCCATATATAATCGAACGCCTCAGACAAAACAAACTGCCACAGAACCTTGGCCGGGCAGACAAAAACACATTCTCGCGAACTTTCGGAATAACACAGGAGTTCGTATTGACTGGCCGTGCCGTTGTTGATCCATATCAACTATTGAAAAGAGACCCCTGGGTAAAATTTCACAGATACGATCTAAACACTGTGGCAAAACAACTACTCAATGACAAGAAACTGGAGATAGAGTACGGTGAAATGGGAAAGTTCTGGAACGGAACAAGAGAGGAACTAACAAGACTTGTCGACTATTCCCGCAAGGACGCCGAGCTGTCAATGAGACTTGTTGTAGAGCGCGGTATGTTAGACAAATTTATTGAGTTATCGAAGATTTCTGGTCTTCTGCTTCAGGATTCCATGGGCGGTCAGACAAGACGAATCGAGACGATGATACTTCATGAGTTCTCCAAGAAAGGCTTTGTCATGCCATGTTCGCCAACAAAATCAGAGTTGGTACGCCGCACGAAGGAAAGAGACAAGCAAGGCCTGAAGGGTGCTATAGTCCTGGAGCCAAGAAAGGGGCTACATGCAGAAGGATGCGTACTTGTGCTGGATTTCAAGAGTCTGTATCCGTCAATAATGAGGACTTACAACGTCTCTCCTGATACACTTACAACGAAAACAGAAAATACGCACCAATCACCATCCGGTGTATATTTCATAGACCAGGGTACGCGTGAGGGGATACTGCCAAATATATTGACACGGGTATTAGAGGCACGCAGTGGTGTGAAGAATCAAATGAAGGCTGCGAAGGGCGATGAAAAAAGGATACTGAATGCAAAACAGCTGGCCCTGAAGGACATCGCGAACAGCGTTCATGCAAATACCGATATAGTTGTAGAAAATGCTTCCGGAAACATAAATGTATATGAAATAGAGGAGTTTTTCAGCAAACTTTCCAGAAACCATAAAACAATAAATGTCGGAGATACGGAAGTGATAGAACTAACAGGCTGGAAAACACTAAGTGTTGACCGCGATAAATCATGCTTCAAGCCTCTATACGCCATATCTCGGCACAAGCCAAAAGGCGACTTGACAATGATAAAGACGAAAATGGGTGAGGTCGCTATAACAGACGATCATAGTGTCATGATAATGGAAGGCAAATCGTCAAACAGACAACGCACGAGCAGATTCAATAAGCTGATCGCGAAGGGCGGCAAAGAGGTTTCTGAAAATGACATAATAGCACAGGTCAGGCATGTGCAGCTACCGGAAAATGAGGGTATTACTTTCAACTGGCTTGACTTTCTCAGATCGTTGCCGGAAGAAGAGACCTCAGATATATGCCTGTATGTCCCAAAAAGCCTTGGACTTAATAGACACGACTGGCTAAAGAACAGGGCAATGATGATTTCTGCATTCAATGGGCCCATGGACTCCGCATCCCTGCAAAATTTTGTAGAACGACGAATATTGAGAAGTTCTGAAGAGCTTCTAATAAACAGGACTGGGCTTACGACAGTTGGCAGCTGTGGGCTTGTTCCTGTCTATGAACCAACGGAAGACGGTGAAATACTGCCCGATTTTTACGAGGACTTTGTTAATGCCAAAGAGGAGCCAAATTACTATACACTATCTATCAATTCTGTACGCAAACTTCCGAAATTCATTGAAAGACGTGCGTTACTAGCTTTCGGAGGCGCGCACCGGGGCCGCAGGAAAATACCAGTATGTATGCATGTAACAGAGGAACTCGCTGAACTGTTAGGGTGGTTCGTGGCCGAGGGCAGCACTTATAACAAGAATAACACATCTTTCAAGACAACGATATCAAATGCAAATAAACAGAATGTTGCACGCATACAATATCTTATAAAAAAATGCCTTGGACACAATGCAAGTTTGTTCAAAAATGATATAACCATGGGCACAAAAGCTCTTTATCTGTTTTTCAGGCACCTATGCGGCTCCAACTCCTATGCCAAACAGGTGCCAGACCTAATTTTAAACTCGAACAGCAAAATCCGCGGCGCATTTATCAGAGGGTATTATTCCGGCGATGGAAATGCAAAGATACACCGCATGAATACAGTCAGCAAGCGCTTGGCTGCACAGCTTAGTCTCATGCTAAAGGAAAATGGAGGTGTGCAGCATAATGCATTCGATAGCCTATATCGTATATCAAGAAGACAGACTATGCGGGGCAACAAAATAGTCTCCGGCGACCTCTTTGGGCAGCAGCCAAAGATAACACGCTGCACACCTTCTGGATATGTATACGATTTGTCGGTTCGTGACACCGAGATGTTCGTGACAGCCCAAGGACTTGTGCTGCACAACTCATTTTACGGTTATACAGGTTACATAAGGGCAAGACTTTACACGATAGACGTAGCAAGCACGATAACCGCCTATGGCAGGAAGAATCTTGAGAAAACAAGAAAACTTATCGAGGATAACTTTGGTCTAGAAGTGATATATGCCGACACCGATTCCGCATTTGTCAAAACAAAAACAACCAACCTAGATGAGGCCAAGGTGCTTGGTGACACGATATCAAAATTCGTGACTGGTAACCTGCCTGGCCACCTTGAGCTGGATTTTGAAAAGATATACAGGACATTTGTTATACTCACTAAAAAACGATACGCTGGCTGGCGATTTGACAAGGCAGAAGATGGGTGGCATGATGAAATAGAGATGCGAGGCATTGAAACTGTCAGGCGTGATTGGTGCCCTCTTGTTTCGGAATTGATGGTCCAAGTACTGAATATAATACTCAAGGAAGGCGATCTAGGCAAGGCCATAGAGCTCGTAAAAAGGACAATAGATGACCTGCGCAACGGCAAAATACCGCTGGAAAAACTAACAATAATCAAGGGCGTTACAAAGAGCATTGAGAGTTATGAGGGCATGCTGCCACACATAGAGCTCGCCAGAAAATTAACCATGCGCAACCCACAGGACCCGCCAAAAATAGGCGATCGGCTCGGCTTTGTCATAGTAAAAGGCGACCAAATGCTCTCAAAGAGGGCAGAGGATCCAAAGTACGTAGAGAGGAACAACATACAACTCGATTCCGACTACTATATTCAAAGCCAGCTGTTCCCGCCAGTAGAGAGAATATTCTCTTCAGTAGGCATACAAAAGACAGAAGTATTTGGCACAGGACGACAGGTTTCGTTAGGCGACGTTATGAGCGGCAGCAAAAGGGTCATGAAATACACAATACAGGTGAACTACTCAAAACCACTGGAAGGATGGGAGGAGTTTTTGTGTAAAAAATGCGGCAAAAGCTACAGACGAACGCCGCTAAACGGCTTATGCGAATGTGGCGGCGAACTTCTGATAGGCTATCACGGCTCTACAAGCGACAAAGTCACCATCAAATAAAAATTACCCGAGAGTGCAGAATACAATACTCTACAAACCAAAAATTTATATATAGGATAAATTAATCTACTAACCATGTCAAACAGGCATATAAAAATAATTAACGGAAGAAAATATTATTACGAGTCAATTAGAAGAGGCAAAAAGGTCACAAGCAGGTATATAGGACCTGTTGACGAAAGGAAGAGGCGCAGCAGGAAAACTGAGGCCGCCGAAGAACAAACATTACAAGAGATACAGCAGGAAACAAATCCAGCCGGCGACGAGAATTACATCGGATAATTTTGGAATAGAGTGTCTTGGGGTCTTCATGACCTAGAAAATAACGACAGTTGATTATCTTCTATCTTTGCAGTAATGCGCGGTTCTTCCTGTTTAAGCATGTTTGCAGAAAGCCGCAAAACAGAAAACCCACAGGTTTCGGTACTTTCAAATACAAAATTATAGTCTACAATA
>CAYJUT010000035.1:0-7130 GCA_964373415.1 uncultured archaeon
CTTTATAAGCCCTTTATCCAAGTAGTCTTGGGTGAAACAATGGCAAAAGCAACAGTTTTGACAGTTGCAGTGGCCTTCATCTTGCTCGGTGTGCTAGGATTGGCATACCCTGCAGGAGCTAGCGGCCTTAACTGGATTGTATCCGGTGTGGTGGCACTGTTAGTTGGCTGGTTCAGCGGAAAGAAATAGTAAATCAAGCCGCTTTTTTATTTTCCAAGAACTACTTTTTATTTTATTCTTTCATTTTCATTGCTTAGTCAAAGGAATAAATTATAAGTATCCGATAGGTATAGTAGGATAAATATGGGTGGTATCAAAACTGTCTTTTACATTCTTTTGATTATAGTAGCAGCTGCATTTGTTGTTTACTATGTAAATGTCGCGCTATTCTGCAAGGATTCTTCTGGTATTGATTTAAAACTCTTCAGGATTAACTGCGGTCTGATTCCTGACAAGCCAACACAGCTTGACGACGCCTTCTCAAGTGTGTGTAATGATTTCAAAACAAATTACAACTGTGACATGAAAAAGATAAACAGCGTCACTACTGAGTATACCGAATTTGGAAAGCAAACCCAAAACTATTCATTGACCCAACTCTGTCATCTGAAAAATCAGTATTATATTGGTAATCAATGTGCCAGGCTTTGTGGTTGCACTAATGTACTATAGCTTTTGATTCAATTGCCGTTTTAATCCATTATGCTTAATTGATAACTATGGCAACTATAACACCCCAGCAGCTGAAGCAAAAGCTGGGTTCCAGAGAACGTATCGTTTTGCTCGATGTGCGCGAGCCTTTCGAGTACGACGGCTGGCATATACCAGGCGCTGTCAATATCCCGATGTCGCATTTCATGCGCGGCACGCCAGAACTGACACGCGAATCGGAAATAATAGCTATATGCGCGCATGGACAAAGAAGTGCCGCTGTCACTGGCATCTTGTCAAGGAACGGCTACAGGGCTTTTAACATGGAAGGCGGCATGGTTGAGTGGAACGGAGTTTATGATTTTCAGGAAGTAATCAAAAATATAATACAAGTCAAGAGAATCGGAAAAGGCTGCCTGAGCTATATTCTTATGAGCGGAAGCGAAGCGGTTGTCATCGACCCAACAATAGATATCGATATTTACATAGATGCTGCGACAAAATCAAACAAAAAAATTGTTGCAGTTTTAGACACGCATGCCCATGCAGATCACGCATCAGGCGGCCGCATGATAGCCCAGAAATTAAATATAAAATATTACGCGCCCGACGAAGTTGAAAAAGCAAAGCACGAAAGAATTAAGGATGGCGACATAGTTAATTTCGGCTCATCGCAGCTTTCCGCTTTGGCAGCGCCAGGTCACACGCCCGGCAGTCTTGTGTACAAGCTGGAAAATTTCATATTCACCGGCGATACGCTTTTTGTTGACGGAGTCGGCCGGCCCGACTTGGGGCAAAAAGCACCTGAAAGTGCACCTGTACTGTACGGCACGCTGCAAAAGTTACTTTCCTTGCCTGACAGTACCATTGTATTGCCTGCGCATTATGAGGTACATTCGCTTGACAACGAGCTGATAAAGACAACAATAGGGTACCTGAAAAATAATCTCGGCTTCACCAGGATGAGCAAGGAAGAGTTTATTTCATGGGTAGCGCATAATACAAACCCAGCGCCGCCTAATTTTGAAACCATAAAATCGTATAATACGGGCAAGATGAATGTAGAATATATGGACGAATTTCGCGAGCTTGAGGCCGGTGCCAACCGATGCGGCGTGAAGCAAACCTAAATTTCTTTGGAGCATTCAAAGCCTTAACTTTATATATTAGTGGGCACATATATGGTATGGGAATTAGTATGGGAAAAAGTGTTATAGAAGAACGGGGCAGGGTACTCATACCAAAAGATATTAGAGAAGAGCTGAAACTAAAGCCTGGCCAGCATGTAATAGTGGAAAAAGGGAAAAATTGTATAACTATAAGACCTGCTACAGATCCTAAACAATTTTCATCCGAACTCAGGGGTTGCATTAAGAAATCCAAGATAAATCCGAGAGACATAAAGAATATCTGGCGTGTGTGACATGGATGATACTCATAGACTCAAATATGTGGTGTTTTTATCTTGATGAATCTTCCAAAGAAAACAAAAAAATATCGAAAATTATCGAGAGTTTACTGGAAAAGGAACAAATACTTTCTAACAGCGCAGTAATCATGGAAGTGTCACATTTCTTAATAAAAAATCTGGGGCCGCGCATTGGTAAAACAAAAATTGATACACTCATATCTTTTCCTATGACCATTATTGATTTAGACTTCTCTCTAATGAGACAATCAATAGATATGTTATGTGATTATTCACATACCGGCATAGGTGGCCGTGATGCGACATTGCTGGCTACGCTTAAGCACGCAGGATCGAATAGAATAATGACTAACGATAGAGCGTTTAAAAAAATTGACTGGGTGGATGTTTTTGATCCGCTCGAAGAGACAAAAACTAAGATAGGCAGGAAAAATAGTGGTGGACATTCTATAGAAAAAGACTGAAACAGCGAAGATGACGAACATTTGAATAAAAAGTGATATATCATGGATTACTCTGCTGCCGTGAAAAAACTTCTTGAAAAGGAAAAAATAGGGATAGGCGACATGGTACGTCTGGAAAAGGACGGCAAGATTATTGAGGGCGTTGTAATGCCAAATACAGGCGACCCAAATGTACTTGTCGTAAAAATAGGCAGCGGGTATAATGTTGGCGTTTCTGTCGATGGCGCAAAAATAAAGAAGCTCAAGAAAGAAAAGAAACAGCCGCCAAAGAAATTAAAATACGAATACGACAAGAGCAAGAAAACAATTTTAATTCTGCACACAGGCGGAACAGTCGCATCTAAAGTGGATTACGAAACAGGCGCGGTCAAGCCATCCTTCGAGCCGGAGGACCTTCTTGCTTCTATACCAGAACTGGCAAATATAGCCAACATACGCACGGAGATGGTATTCCAGATGTTTTCCGAGGACATGGAGCCGGATCATTGGGTTGTTCTTGCAAAAAAAATCGCCCAGGAATACGAAAGGTTTGACGGCATAATAGTGACCCATGGCACTGACACGCTTCATTACACATCGGCCGCACTTTCGTTCATGCTGAAGAACATTCCAAAACCTGTCATAATGGTAGGCTCGCAAAGAAGCAGCGACAGGGGCAGCAGCGACGCGACCATGAACCTGATCTGCGCCGCATATTTTATTGTCAATACGGATTATTCTGGTGTCGCAGTATGTATGCACGCAAACAGCAGCGATGACGACTGCTACATTCATTCGGGCCTGCATGTCAGGAAGATGCACACGTCAAGAAGGGACGCATTCAGGAGCATAGACGTGATGCCGATAGCAAAAGTCTCGCGTAATGGTTCTGTGGAAATGACGGGCTTCACTAAGCCTGTGGAGCCTTTCAAGTCGCTTCCTATGTTCAGCAAAAAGGTTGCGATTGTAAGAATTCATCCCGGATTCAGCCACAAACAACTGGAGTTTTACGAGAAAAACGGCTACAAGGGAATTATTCTCGAAGGCACGGGCCTAGGAAATGCTCCAGTTACAGTCCTTGACAAATACACAAGGCACCACGCGCTCCTGATTTCGACAATAAGGAAGATGACGAAGAACGGCATTATCATAGCAATGACATCTCAATGCTTATACGGAAAAGTAAATCTTAACGTGTACTCAACGGGTCGCAATTTGCTGGATGCAGGCGTCATACAGGTTCAGATGACGCCCGAAACGGCTTTTGTTAAACTTGGATGGCTTCTGGGCCACACAAAAAACATAGAGGCCGCGAAAAATCTATTCCAGATGAATTTAATCGGGGAACAGGTCGAGAGAATAGACCCGAAGGCATTTCTTTTCTGATAATTATGATAATAAGAAAATTCAAGGAAACCGACGCGGAAGATGTCTCCAAATTAATTCATAGCGTATTTACAGAATTCGTAGCGGATACTTTTCGTAAAGGCGGGGCCGAAAATTGGCTGAAGCATGAAACACCCTGGCACGTGGTGAAAAGAGGACAAAAGCGAATCGTGTATGTTGCTGTTTCGGGAAAAAAGATTGTCGGGATGGTGGAATCTGACGGGAACAGGATCAGACGGCTGTTTGTCGACAAAAATTATCAGGGAAGGGGTTTGGGCGCCAGACTCTTCATTAAAATGGAAAAGGCGTGCATGAAAAAGAAGCCAAGATATATCAAAATATATTCCTCCGTTAATGCAGTGGGTTTTTACTACAAGATGGGTTACAATAAATATGGAAGAGTGAGGCAGAATAAACAGGGCATAGTTTACCAGTTGATGATCAAAAAATTCAAGTGATGTTATGGACTACAAAAAACTCGGGCTTCGTTCAGGACTGGAGATACATCAGCAGCTGAACAGCGGGACAAAACTTTTCTGTCGATGCCCGATTATGAAAAGCGACAACTTCCCGATAGAAATCCGCAGGAAAATGCGGCCAGTACAAAGCGAACTAGGTGAGGAGGATCCTGCAGCGCTTTTCGAGTTCCTGCGCGACAAGACTTTTGTTTACAAAGCAAACAGCGAATCGTCGTGCCTGGTTGAACTGGACGAATCACCACCGCTTCCTATGAACGAGAAAGCGTTGAAGAGTGTTGTTCAGATTGCGAAGCTTCTCAACTGTTCTCTTGTGGATGAGATGCATGTAATGCGCAAGACTGTCATTGACGGCTCGGCTGTTACAGGCTTTCAGCGTACCGCTCTGATAGCTACGAATGGATATCTGGAAACAAGTTTCGGGCGCGTTGGCATACAAACGCTTAATTTGGAAGAAGACAGCGCTCCTGCAATGACAAGGGGCGATGTCATAGAGTATCGCCTGGACCGTCTCGGCACACCACTGGTTGAAATTGCCACGGATTCTTCCCTTGGCAACCCTGGCGAGGTTCGCGAGGCCGCGGAAAAAATAGGTCTTCTGCTCCGCAGCGTGGATGTCGTGCGTGGCATAGGTTCAATCAGGCAAGATGTAAATATATCAATCAAGGACGGAAATCGCGTTGAGATAAAGGGCTTCCAGCAGCTCGAAGACATGGAAAAGCTTGTTGAAAACGAGGTAGTAAGACAAGTGGCATTGTTGGAGGTAAGAGACGAACTAAGAAGAAGAGGATTCAGGGAAATAAAAACTGAATCAAAGGACGTCACAAAAATTTTCAAGAACACAAAATCTAACTTCGTACGCAGGGCAGTTGAAAGCGGTCAGCATGTTTCTGCTCTAGTGCTCACAAAATTTTCCGGCTTGCTTGAGCGGAAATGCGGCGATCGCACGTTTGGCAAAGAGTTATCAGCTTATCCAGGCTCATACGGTTTCGGCATAATTCACAGTGATGAACAACTGGAAAAATATTCTCTTGTCACAGAATTTAATGAACTAAAAAAAGAACTAAATGCAAAGAGCGACGACCTCATTTTGATTATAGTTGGCAATAAAACAGAACAGGCAATTTCAACTTTGATTCAGCGCGCTAACCAATGTCTTCATGGCGTTCCTAATGAGACGCGCGTTGCAGACGGCATCGGCAGCAAATACGCACGGCCTCTGCCCGGTTCCGGACGTTTATATCCCGAGTCAGACGTGCCTGCGATAAAAATGACAAAACAGCTGCTGAGTGTAGAGATACCGAAGACTCTTGAAGAGAAAAAACAAGAACTGAATATTCCGGAACAGCTTGCTGAACAAATTGTGAAGTCAAAATATTACGGATGGTTTAGCGAGCTCAAGAAGTACGACCAAGTTCTTGCGGCTACGGTATTCCTATCCACATACAAGGACCTTAGCAGGCGCGGCTTTGATACAGGCAGAATAACACTTGGAGACTTGGATGTTTTATTGGATAATGTGTCGAAAGGAAAAATACCTAAAAACGCAGTTGCCGATGTTTTAATCGAAGTAATTAATGGTTCATCTGCCATAGATTCTATAGCAAAATATTCTGCAATACCCGACGAAGAATTGAGAAGCATGATAAAATCTACCATAAAAGAAAACCCCAACAAAAATGACTCTACGCTCATTGGAATTGTGATGGGCAAAGTAAAAGGCCGAGCCGACGGGAAGAAAGTTGCACGGTTGATAAAAGAACTGAAGTGATTAGCCTTTCAAATCTTTTATAACACGTTCTATGTCTTCTGGGGATATCGGCAAATTTTCTACAATCCTTTCCATATCTTCTGTACTCAAATCTTCAGAACATACACAATCTGTTAGTCGCAGGTATTAAGGGCATTTCATTTTTTCTTCAGGTCTTCTATGGCACGCCATTTGCTTTTCTCGTTCATCGGCATTTTCTTGAGGATTTCTATGATCGCATCCTCGTCCATGTCTTCCGAGCACACGTAATCCTTGCTTCTGCCAGATATCCTGTATCTCGTATTCGCCTTTCCATTTGTCTGGCGCTCCTTTTCCTGCAGTTGCGAGCACAGGTCGTAGCCATCTTCAAGAAGGTCCACAATGGCTACAAAATTAGCTTCTATGTATTCAGGCGTTAAAGCAGACTCCTTGTCGTCTACCCACACCACAAACTTGCCCTCGTCAAGCGCCTTCGACATCTCCGAGCACTTCATCAATAATAAATTCGGAAAAGAAAATATAAATAGGTCTGGCACAAACTATATACATGGTTGATATTCTTAGTCTTGTACCGCTTTCAGTGGGCGGCGCAGTCGCGCTGCTTTTGAATTCTGTCATAGCATTGATTGCACTGGTGATAGCTGACAAGGTCATTGCGCACAACGTCGATGTGAAGCATCTTTTCATCATGTCGATAGTGGCGCTTTTCGTGACGCCGATAATAGGCGGCCTTGTTCTCGGCTATATCGCCATACCGGTCGTTGTTTCCGCGTATCTGCTGCCTTTGGCCGTGTGGATAGCTCTTGGCGAAGTCCTGATAAAGGAATCAGACATGAAGACAAAGCTGAAAGTCGTTGTGGTGGGATTTATAGCATATATAATCCTGTCACTATTCCTGGCACCTTATGTATTCTCACTTATACCTTTCTAGAACTAGGTTTTATTTTGAAGTATTCCGAAAACCGCTGGCTTTAGCCAGCGGATGAGGGGAAGAC
>CAYJUT010000036.1:0-7012 GCA_964373415.1 uncultured archaeon
TTTTCTTTCCCAAAGAAAAGGAGTTAATTAAATTTCTTCCTCGTGCATGACCTGCTTTTCCTTCATCTCATGTATCATACGGGAAAGCGCCTCTATGTTTCTTGTGAGTGATGGGAGAAACTGCTTGAATGCCTTCTCGAGCCCGCCTACGCGCGCCTCCAGGTCTTCCAGCTGGTCCGAAATGTCAGCCATCCTAATATCCAGGTCGCGTGATGGCGACTCCTTCTTGGACTGGTCAAGCTTGAGCTCGAACTGTTTTATCTCGGCCCTCATGCGGTCGAAATTCTCATCCATCTTCTTCATCTGGTCGTCGAATTTGCGCCACTTGTCCGACACTATGCCCTCGACAAGCTCTTCCAGCATTATCTCCGGCGCCTGCATGTCTTCAGGCGGCAGCTCCGGCATTTCGGGTTGCATCATATCTGAGAATGAAAAATCCTGCGGCTCGAACATGTTGTCCATTGCAGGCGACTCGGTTTGCATGCGCTGCGCTGGTTCATCATTGACGTTGTCCTTCACAGCCTTCAGCATTGCGCTTTCTATCGCCTCGTACGAGTATCCCTTCGACTTAAGGTGCTTTATTATGTCCTTGTCACTCATGCCCCTTTTTGTCATTTTCTGAACTTCATCTATAGGAATCTCGTCGTTTTCTTTTGGCGCTTTATGAAATAGACCCATTTTATCCCCTCTCGTACTGCTCTACTATTGATTTTACCCCTATAAATTTGTTTTGAAAAGACCAAAACGAATGACATCAGTTATGGTTCTTGCTCTTACATCCGCCCGCCTTAGTATTCGATTTGGTTAACCCCCGCCGCTTCCCGCGATAAAGTAGACGGCTACAGCCATCACTATTATAATGAATACTATGCCCAGCACGGAATCGCTTAACACGATGCCCGAGCCGCCTATCGCTATGAAAAATACGATTATCCCTATGCCAGCCAGCAGCGCCGCAACGCCCTTGTTGTCAAAGACCTTTGTTATGTTGCCGCCGGCCATTGTTATGAAGAGCACTACCACAAGTATGCCGGCTATTATGACGGCTGCGTAGCCGAACAGGTTCGTGAAGAAGCCTGCAAGGAATGGCCCGCCAAAGCCGACCACGAAGAAGGCCAGCACTAGAGAGAGAACCCCTGTTATCTTGGGATTCTCAAACAGCTTTGTCCTCGTGAGAAGTCCGTAGCTGACGACGAACATGAAAACCCAAGGAAGCAGAAAGCCGAAGAACCCAAGCTGGTTCAGGTTAGAAACAAGCAGTTCAAACGGGCCCATTGCTATCACTCAATAGTTATTCTAGCGTAGATATAAAGACGACTTAAAATAAAACAAATTTGATTTATTTAGTGGAAAATCATTGACCAGTTGCACCTTTGCCTGTACCACCAGCGGGTTTATCTTCTTTTTCATGCACAAGCATGTATACGGCTATGATGATTATTATCAACCAGAATGCCAAAACCGCTACGTCGCTGCTTATTACCGCGTAGCCTATGAAACTTCCTGTCGAGCCCAAGAACAGGAATACGGCGATCAAAATAACTACTATTATGTAAATTGAGTGTTTGAATACGTCATTGATATCCTTTCCTAGCATGGCTATGAATAAAATTACGACTAGTATACCGGCAAGATAAACTGCCGCGCCGCCGAACAGGTTGATGAAGAATGCAGCCATCTGCGGGCCTGCTGCTCCTGTTACAAAGAATGCTATAACAAATCCAAGCGCAACATTTATTTTTGGGCTTTTCTTATCGAATAAGTTCAGCTTTGACAGAAGCCCGTAAACAATGGCAAACGTGAATATCCACGGCAGCAAAAACCCGTAGAACTCTGGACCAAGTATCGATGCAGGGTTAAGTGTGAACGCCATTTTTATCCTCTTTATTATTTGCTGTAGCTGGTATATATATGTTTCTCCGTGCAGGGCGCAATTACAAGGGAATTACCAGTTTCTAAGGCGGACCTAGCTTAGCTTGTGTTTGTAAACCGCGTAGAATATCGCTATAACAATTAGTATACCTACTATCCAAAGTGCATCATACGACTGGAAATCCCCAGGCAGATAAGCCTTGAATTCCTCCCAGAAGATGCCGATCAATAGCAGAAGTATTCCCAATGATATTATAACGGGAAATGCGTCAAATTTACCATCATTTTTATCACCCATCATCTTTTTGATAAATATTATGATAAAAACTGGCACTAGAGCAGACGCCACAAGAGGCAAGTACTGTTGTAAATTGACCACTAATGGTTCATAAGTAGCAGCGAAAATCCCAAAAACTATTGCTATCAGTGCGTAAACTTTACGCTGCGGTTTTTCTGTTGGTTTGCCTTCCTTATCTTTATGGACAAAAATGTTTGAGTAGCCCAGCAGAGCAAAAACAATTGCAAAAACAAGTAAAAATGTGGCAAATACGGCTGTCATCACAGGATCGAAGATAGTAAGAACCATAAAATCAACCCATTAATCTTTTGGCATCACGTAGATCATCTATTGCCTTTCTTATTCGTCTTATATCTTCATTTGCATTTTGTATAGACCTGTCATGTCCGCCTCTTTCGGCTTTGGCTAATTGTCCTTCTGCGACCCCAAGTTCATCTACAAGCCTTTTTATTCTCTTATCTATATCGTGCTGATAGCCGGGATTTAATTTTTCTAAAACACCTGCGCCTTCTCCAACAGATCCTCCGGGCATCGCACGACTTCTGACCCGGAAATGTGATGGTATGAAGTAGATCAAGCCCAGTATGAATATCAGAAAGATAAAATATGGTCCTGCGAGCAAGGCGAACGTCCTGTAATAACCGCCTGCCAGTATAAAAAGATAGACGCCAATGCCGAGCAATAATCTTATCTGTTTCTGCTGTACTGCGAGCCGTCCAAGGAGTATGTAAACAACGAAAATTATGAATATCGTAGGTACTATTAGAAACAAAATCAAGTCACGAGCAATATTGCCTGTGAACGGGTCTCCAGGGTACTCAGTCATGCCAAGGAACTGCGCAAACAGTAAGTATCCTATATCCTCAAAAGCCATACGTTATAATGGCTCTTCCTGAAATAAAAAGATGTCGCGGTTTTTCAGATGTAATCAGTCTAGGCACATCAAAAAGTTACCTTATGTAAGAATTTGCAGCGTCATTTCTACCCAATGCATATCCCGGCATTGCCGCTACTGCCGGCGGCACTGGGGCTGGCGGAGCTGGTCTTGTTTCTCGTGGCATTTCAGGCCCATAAAATGTTACTGGTCCATGATCGCCATGTCCGGTTATACCGTCTGCAATTGCGTATGCGTCGCCCTTTGAAGGTCGCCTCCAAAAATCAAAGCCTATTGCTCTGAAAAAATTGTAAGCTCTCCTTTGTCTGGGTGAATTCAAGTCAAATGTGATATCTATTGCGGGCCCTAGCGTACCATGATCGTCCAAACCGTCAGCCAATGGTCGGTCCCCCATTTGATTCAGGCCGAATAAATCAATAAACCATCCCATAGTGATTGCCTCTTAGTTCCAGCCGCAGTTTTGCTGCATTCTTACAGCAGCCTCAACTGCCTCTTTATAATTAAACCTTTTTAACAGCGCTATTGCGTTCCTATGCGCTTCTTGATCAGGATTTTCATGGTCGTAACCCGACTCTATTTCGTGCGCTATTGTGGCATCCTGTTCTGCCTGTGTTAGCGGTCTCTCAAAACGGTCGCCGGTGTAAAATATTTCATTCCCTATTCTGTAACCAATGGCATCTTCATTAAATCTGCGCATAAGATACCCATGTGACACTTTTCTCGGATTAAGTCCTGTGCCCCTTACATAGTCGCGGAAAGCTCGTCTGCCATCTGCACCATTGTAAGCAGGTCTCGTACCTCTGTATTCAGGTCCATTATCTTTAGTTGTCTTTTTGTACCCGCCAAATCTATCTGCTATTGGTTCATCTGCAAGACCAATTGTAAACCTGCCTAAACGTATTTCTGATGGGAACAGTTCGCTCAATAGACCATTTACTTTGTTTTCTGCTCTTTCTAACATATAGTACACCTGTTATACTATATCGCTAGGCCAGTATATAAAGATTTTCACTACTTAAAGGTAACATAATAATCTCTAAGCAGCTTTCTTGTTGCTGAAAAGCTCGCCGTCCTCCATGTCGTGCATCAGCTGGTTAACTAATCCACGGCCACCAGTCTTTTCGAATATGTCGCCAGAGCCTATGTACGAGTAAAGGCCATTTGACTGCTTTATTATCTTCAGCCTTCCGTGCCCGTTCAGATCTGTAAGGTACACGCTTCCATCGGCGCATTTGAAAGGTACAAGATGATAGCAGTCATCTTTCTTTTCCTCAACATGCTGATGTCCATGATAATTTTGCATAACACTGCTGTGAAGTTCCATAGCCTCAGCAAATAGTTGGCTGTCACTAGCTTCGCTATTTAGTGAAAAACGCAGGGATTGAGTTTTAGGTATAAGGTCTCCGTAATTTCTTCGCAGATTGTTGATGTAAGATTGTATGTAGGACCTATAACCGCTAGAACTTTGCGATTTAGCCGATCCAACTTCTAGGCGTATTGCCGGCTGTTCTTTCACATATGACGCACCAGGCGTACCTGCCAATAGAGACCCGGCAAGTAATGCAGAAGCTAATCTTTGATATATTGTCATAATCATTACCTATTGTTGTAATTTTCCTCGACACGCTGGGCCAGTCTGTTGACCTCTTCGTAAGCGCGTCTGTTACTCCGAGAAGCAGCGAGTTCTGCCAGCACGACTTCACCAGTAAGGTCGCGACAGTGTGCCCTGAGAGGGTGTCCTGCATGGGTGCATAGCTTTTCGTGTGTAAGATTTGGTTGATTCAAGTATTTGCGACATGTTAATTTTTTCATACTGGGCACCTGGATTTATTTTCATAATACATACCACGTCAATTAACCACAATATAAACATTTGGATACATCAGAAAATGCAATTTAATAGCCATTTCAGCGGTAAATTTTGGTACCACTTGGAATAGAAGTAAGAAAAAATAATAGAATAAACCCACTTTTATATATTAAATAAAACTTTATATATAAAAGTAAGATATATACGAATAACGTGCGTGTTCTCTGAGGACACGCACCCACATCCCATGATTATAGTGCAAGACAGCTCCGTTGAAATGCTCAAAGAAAAGCAGCGACGTAGACCTATACGTCTATTGACGTATAGGTCAGCTAGGAGTATTGTGGGAACACAATACTCCTCACGTCGCTGCTTTTCACTAGGTTTTCAACAGAGCCTGCAAGACATAACATTTTAGAGTGATATTATAATTATGTCTTCACATATAGTACGGACAATGAATAATACGTCTTAGATAGTATTGTCCGATACTATAAACGGAAGCGTCTATCATAATGAAACAGGTTTCGTGTGTTCTATATCGAATAATAAGGGAAAGATCATAGAACAAGAAAACCGTAGGTTGTCGTGTCTATGGAAGAAGCAAAAATCTCATCAAAGGGACAGCTTGTGATCCCGAAATATCTGCGTGACGCGCTCGGTCTCAAACCCGGTACCAGCGTTCTAGTGACCAGCGTTGAAAATCGTATAATAATAATTCCCAAGCCTGACGATCCTGTAAAGAGTCTTGTTGACGCTGGCGAGAAGATGGGCATGAAAAATATCCGCCGCCATATCAAGGAAGAATAATACCGAGGAGTTATATCCTTCCTAAGGTCTTCCCATCCTTATGTGGCTATCGCATATTACACTATCCTAATGTTCCGTGATGGTTTATGGTTTCAAAAGAAAAACTCTATTTAGACACGTTCGTTTTCATGGACATACTTTCAGGAGAACCAGAAGCTGCAAAAGCTGGATCATATCTGGAAAAAATGAAGCAGGGCGCGGAAGCGGTTGTTTCTTCAATTCTTTTCACCGAACTCGCTTTTCACATACGCCGTAAACGCGGACGAGAAAGGGCAGAGGAAATACTTCTTTACATAAAATCGCTGCCGAATCTGGAAATCGTACCGGTAAACATGGACATAGCAAAAGCAGCCGGCTTTCTGCGGTCTCACTATATGAAAAAAATCCCCAAAAAACTCACATATTTCGACTGCGTGCATATTGCTACAGCACTGGCCGCTGGGTGCACTAAATTCGTGACAGGCGACCGCGGCTTTCGCGACGTGAAAGAAATAGAAATGGAGATATACTAGCAGTAAGATGATGACTTTTTGATAGGTCAGAAGGAAGATGAGTAGCATGTTCGAGCCGAAGAAAAGGAAATATCTCAGTGCGAAGAAAATACTTGATTTGTACAAATGTGGAAAGAGAGATTTTTCCGATATTGTATGCAACAACGACAGCTTTGACAACTTCGACCTGCATGGTATTATTTTACAAAGGGCAAATCTGAATTTCTGCGGTTTTTACGGCACTAATCTTTCCGGTGCCGACCTTTCCAATGCCAGCCTTGAATGGACAAATTTCACTCGTGCTGATTTGCGCAGAGCAAATCTCGAAAAAGCGCGCGCTGTCTGGTCGCGGTTCAACGAGGCACAATTTGAGAAGACGAACATGCGTGGCGCTGATTTGTCGTGGTCTTTGTTCTTCAACACGAACCTCTATGGCGGCGCTGATCTTACAAATGCGCAAATCGCAACAATTGCTACCGACCCGAGCCAGATAACTGAAGAGGGCATGCAAAAATTAAGCGAGCAGCTGGGAAAATTCCAGGGAAAAATAGACAAGGAGCTGGAAATTCGGCTACAATTAACTGCTAATTCCACAAAAGAAAGTTTTAACAAGGCAAAAAACGTCTCGGATAACGTGAAAATCGAATATGGCAATGGCCCAGATGCTGTTTACAAGGGGCCAAGCGGCAAAAACGTCTATTCTGTCAGGGGCGCAAGCGCATCGCCCTATAATCCTCTTGATGTCTATTCCAAGAAGAAGAAAAAAGACCCGTACGACAAATGAAATGTTTATAGCTGACCAACTTAATATTCTGGATACAAACAAGAGTAAACTC
>CAYJUT010000037.1:0-6944 GCA_964373415.1 uncultured archaeon
TTCGCTGCCAATCCACATTTTCGTAGAATTTTAACGTACCTCTTTTTGTCATAGATGTACTAGGTAACTTGCATTTATAAATTTACAATCTCAATACCTCCTATTCATTGGGGCTCGTAGCTGTGCTTGGCTGGTGGTTTGGTTCTGTGCAGGCTAATGGTAAGATGCTTGTGTTTGGGTTGTGGGCTACTTAGAATTAGATTTTTTATTAGTACAAGTTAGGTCGATTAACAAAGTCTCTTTATCTCTTCAAGAACAGCGTCCATATCGTCGTTTATTCTGGCTGCACGGTACCTTCTGATCTTCCAGCCAAGTCCTCTTATGTGATTATCTCTAAGAGAATCTTGCTCTTTTCTTTCTAGGTGCACCGTATCTCCATCTACTTCTATATCATAATCTGATGTGTCTTTGAAAAGCGCAAAGTCCAATCTATAGAACTTGCTACCAACTTTCAAGCTATACTGAGGTTTTACAAAAATACCTATCTTCTCAAGTCCGTTAAACAATGTTTCCTCGACAGGCGAGTCAAAACGTAACTTATTCTCATTTTCCTCGGCATAATCAGCTAGCTTCTTCAGAGGTCCCTCATATTCACGGCATTTATCCATATCTCCGACTATGACCAAAAGACTTCGCGCACGTGTAACAGCCACATTTATCAGTTCTGGGCTCGAATCGTTTATCCAGTCCATAGTTCGCTTACTAACGCCCTTGGATACGCCCGGTGAGAATATGATTATATCTCTTTGATCTCCCTGGAATGTGTGTGCAGTTCCAACAGTAACATCAAGAAACTTTCTAATGCCGCTCTTTTCTATTTCTTCCTCTATTAGATCGGCTTGTGCTCTAAAAAGTGTTACAACCCCAAAAGATCTATTTTTGATTTTAGATTTGCTATATTTTACCAGAGTGTCTAAAACGGCCTTCGCTTCTTCTCTATTTATGGAGCTTCCAAAGGATTTTGTTGTTCCAATAACGTTTATCCATTTTATTCTGCGAGGTTCGTCTATGGTTTTATCACGTGTCTTTATTTTGAGTTTATTTTCATAGAAGTGGATATTAGAATAGTCAATTATGTCTCTATGGGATCTATAATGTTCGTTAAGTAATAGAGGCGGCTGATTACATGATCTAACAACTCTTTCAGAAACATCATATATGCTATTTTTGCTGTAAGAAAAGTCCACGAAATTTTTGACTTTATTTTTTGAGGCTATTTTCGTGTCCTCAGCATAATTCATAGTACATACATGTCTAAGCTGTTTTGGATCGCCTATTATAACAGTACGTTTTGCACGGTATAACAACGGAAGCGTTGAGGCAATATCATTCTGAGAAGCCTCATCTATAATCAATAGGTCAAAAAATGCCCCGCTTAAAGGAAAACTATTCTTTACAGAAAGATTGGTTACGACCCACACAGGCAATGCCTTTAGTGCATGAACTATTTCCTTCTCCCATTCAGAAGAGAGATTCTTCCATATATCCCTATCGATGAAGCCTTCTTCGAGCTTTTTAGTAATATCAATGTACCTAGTTATATGATTTATGTCTGACTCACTTGGGGTCTTTATCTTTTCTATTATGGTTCCTTTAACAATTGTCTTCGAGATCTCAATTTTCCTTTTCTTCATATCATGTATTTTTACATCAAAACTGTCTTCAGAGTCGATTTTCTGAATTTCATTAAATACATCCTCTCGTTTCTTCATCAAAACCGGCAGTTTATCAAGCACCTTGAAGTAGCTCTCCATAAGTCGTATAAATCTGTACAGTCGTTCATCATTATCCAGAAAGTCGTCGACATATCTAAGAAGCTTTTTCGACATCTTGCCTTTCCGATTTCTGAAATTCTTGCACTCAAAACTCTTGTAATACCAAGGCAATAGTATTCTTATTATCTTCTTTAAGATTCCATCACAGTCTCTGAAAAATTCAAGATCCTTTTCGAGTAAAATATGATCAAAATCTCCGTACTTGTTGGTATAGATATCTCTTAATTTCGATGGTATTATATCAAGAGATGAGTCTATTTTACTCTGGTATATTTCTAATTCATTCTGCAAATCCATTATTTTCTTCATGGAAGCCATTTTTTCATTTTTTACCTTAATTATAGAGGAATTTACAACTTTCAATTCTTCTGTGAGTTTCTTGATATTTGGAACCCTTAGAGTCCTCCTTTTTGCAATTATACCTTCTATTTCAGAAAATGCACTTCTTCGCTTTTCCCTATGACCCATTCTTACTATTAAATCCATTCCAAATACGGATTTTAGATCATTTACAACTACATCCACTGCTTTATTGTTTTTACTTGCTAGAAGAACTGTTTGGTTGTTAAAAACAGCATTGGCAATAAGATTTTTGACTACCCACGACTTTCCAGTTCCTGGAGGACCTGTTATGACTGTAACGGGACTTGAAAGCGACTCCTCAACAGCATTTTCTTGTGAATCATTCATCTCCAAAATTTCAATATCAGGCGGCTTAACAGCACTCCTTTTTTTAGTGTCAGAAGGATTTAGAATATGATGTAAGGCTGTTGATTGGTGGCTGCGTCCTTTTAGTGCTTCAAGCTCTTTTATCAGGCGCCTTGTATATCCTGTATTAACGCCGCTGTATATGATTGCCTTATTGATTATTTTTGGGGTTTCTTGATATTTTATCTTATCCTTTGTAAGTAACCTAGAAGCTTTGAAATCACTGCTCAATATAGCACATATTTTTATTAATTTTGCTTCAAAGCTTCTTTCTTCATCTATATCAGTTGCTATCCCATCAATTTCAGATGAAAATTTATTCTTCACTAGTACATAGCAGTTCAGTTCCATCCCGGTATTTTGTCTGACGAAAGTCATTTTACCGTCTTTTTCATTTATGAGAACTTCGACAAAAAATAATGGGGCTACTTCACCTTTATCAACATACACCGGATATCCATAGAAAATAGATGTGGAATTCGTTTTTATTATAGAACTCAATTTTTCACCGGGGGTTACAGAAAATTCCTCAGAACCTTTCTGAAACATAGCCTCCTCACTAGAATGATCAGGAAAGAATTTTTTACCTTCTTCGTGGAGGTTAAATCTGAGGTTTCTATAGTCCTCTTCCTTTAAGCATTCGATGTAATAATTTATCAAATTATCGAATTCATCTCTAGATACATTCATTTTGCCTCGCCTAAAAAATGTTGTTTAAAAGAATTATTAAAGCAGAAAACGGCGCATTTAAATCTAAGATAACTCTATATTTCTATCGTTAGGGCTCGTAGTCTAGCTTGGTTAGTGACTTGCAGGAGTCGGCTATGATTCGAGGTTTGGGTAAACTTTTCGGAAAAGTTTAATCAAAACGGAAAAGTTTAGAAACACCTTGGGGCCCCGGTTCAAATCCGGGCGAGCCCATTTATAGTGAACCCAGAAAAGAATCCCGACATGTTTTCTGGGTTCACATACATGGAGAACCTTTGGTTCTCCTGTACAGGTTAAGCTTCGCTTAACCATGTATAGCTCACAAGGAAGTAATACAAGAAAGAACGAAGTTCTTTCTGTACAGGAAGAATTTTTAATTCTTCCTTGTATCCTGTTTGTTTCCTTGTAAAGCTATAACCCTTTTCTTTTAGAAAAAGAAAAGCCCTACTGGAAAAGAAAACATATTATTTTTAGGGTTTGGACAAGCTTTATTAGACGCCAGAGCCAATACTTACTTGATAAAATGAACGCAAAACAAGCAGTGCTAGGTGTTGTCCTTTTTGCAGTATTTTGGGCATTCCAGGCTGGCTATGCAAGTTCTCTGGGTATGTCGGAATGGTTCGTAGGCACCGTAATTTTCGTAATCCTGCTATGGGCCATTGGAAAGAGTGTGATGCCAAAGAAACCTCCCGCTGAAGTGCAGCAGTTTTGGAAGTTCGTATCGGTTCTCGCAGTCGTGATGGCTTTCATTGCATCGTATCTGATGCCTTATCTCGGAGCGGTTTTCCCGCCAGGTTTCACGCCTTCGATGTTCACTCCACTACTGCTAAGCATGCTGCTCATAATATTCGGTGCGGCAATGTTCGTAGAAGGATGGAACATGAAGAGTACCATGGAGGCATGGTTTGGCGTATTCTGGCTATTCGGCTCAGTAACGTTCCTGGCTGCCGGAATCGGACCAGACGCCTACTTGCATTTTGCCATGATAACTGGACTGCCAAACATAATTGCAGGACTAGTCGCAAAGAAATAGCCATAGGTTTTTAATTTTTATTTATAAAACTATCTGTTTAGTTATTAGTATGAAAATACGACTCGCCGTAGCAACAGACGCCAAAAGTGTGGCTGCGATAATCAAAAGACACGCGCAGACGGATTATATGGGTTACGCAACCTTCAATGAGAGTTACATAAAAGACAAAATGAAGAAGAACAATTTCTTTTTTGTAGCGGTCATAAGAGACGCTGGCGCGTCAGGCACATCTGAGAGAACTGTGGGCTGCCTGCGTGCATCGATAGTCGATCTTGATCTGGCAGAGATAAGGACATTATGCGTTGATGAAGACTGCAGGGACCGGGGAATTGCTACGAAGCTGCTTGAAACTGCGCTGGATTTTCTGAAGAAGAAAAAAATGAGGAAAATAGTTGCCCGATCAAAATCTGACAACACAACCGCTATAAAACTGTTTGAAAAAACGGGATTCGAACAGGAAGGTCACTTCCGGGAACATTACCGAAAAGGAATAGACATCGTACAGATGGCGAAATTTGTACGACTATAGCTTTGTCTGTTTTTCAATGCGCTTCATGACCTTTTGTTTATCCCTCAAGCGCCGGAAAGACTCAACAAGCTCCACAATGCCTATCACGACAAGCACATAGCCCAGCGCCTGAAATAACAATACGTCTTTGAAAACACTTGCAACAACAATGCCGACACCAATAAATGTCAGCGCGGTTCGCATGAAAGAAAGTGTTGTCCGCTCCTTTGACAGCAGAACTTCCTCCTTGGCTATAAGAAGTGCTTTTGATTCCCTTCTTCTGGCGCGTTTGCGGGGCATTATAAGTAATAACATTTGTATAATAAAAAGTTTTTCAGACTTATAGTGAACCAACAAAATGCTATGTATATGCTACTTTTGTTGTTCGCTATAAGTAAACCCGTGCATAATATTGAATTATTTGCCGGGTTTACTATAAATTTAAGCCATGAGAATTAGTTAGAAGTGATAAGGTGAGCGAGGAATTGGGAATACAGACAAAAAGAAGTGAGGACTTCAGCAAATGGTACCTCGAGGTCGTCAGAAAAGGAAATTTCATAGACCAGCGCAGCCCGATAAAGGGATTTGACGTAATATTGCCGTGGGGATACGCGGTATGGGAAATGATACAGCAAAAGTTTGACAAGATGATAAAGGAACACGGGGTTGTCAACGCTTATTTTCCCCTAGTGATACCCGAGAGTCTTATCAAGAAAGAGGAGCAGCACTTCGAGGGCTTCAAGGCAGAGACGTTCAAGATAACAGAAGCCGGCGGAGAAAAGCTTGAAGAACCACTTTACGTGCGTCCCACCTCGGAGACCATAATGTACCACATGTACGCGCTATGGATACGAAGCCACAAGGACCTGCCGCTAAAAATCAACCAGTGGAACAACGTTGTCCGTTTTGATACAAAGGTGACAAAGCCGTTCATACGTGGAAGAGAGTTCTTGTGGCAGGAAGGCCACACAGCGCACGCAACGCGCGATGATGCGGAAAGCTGGATAAAGCAGGTTGTTGCGATGTATGAACATATATACGACGATCTAGCCATGGATCCGCTAATACTTGTCAGGCCTAAGTCTGATACGTTCAGCGGTGCAGACTTTTCTGTTGTTTTTGACACGTTGCTTCAGGACGGCAAGGTCGTACAAGGACCTGGCACGCATATGCTTGGACAAAACTTCTCGAAACCGTTCAATATCCACTATCTTGACAAGGACGGAAAAAAACAATACGTCTGGCAAACGTGTTGGGGCCTGAGCACAAGGCAAATAGGAATTTTAATTGCTCATCATGGCGATGACAAGGGCGCAGTGCTGCCGCCGGAAGTAGCGCCTTATCAGGCTGTCGTAATACCCATACTTTTCAAGGGCAAGGAAGAGATGGTCAATAAGAAAGCCGAAGAAATTGCAAACGCGCTGAAACACGAAGGAATACGGGTGCATACGGATAACCGCGAGCATTCACCGGGCTTCAAGTTCAACGAATGGGAATTGCAGGGTGTGCCGCTGCGCATCGAAGTCGGGCCAAAGGATATTGAGGACAAGGAAGTCACGGCTGTTTCGCGGCTCGGCACCAAGGACAAAATAAAAATGAACAATCTCAAGGACATATCGGGCTTGCTGAATGACGTGCAGACCGAACTCTCTATAAGGTCGAAAAAAATGCTTCTTGAAAACATAAAGGACGTGGCAAGCCTAGCGCAGCTGAAAACAGCAAAGGGCGTCTCGCGCGGGAACTGGTGCGGCTCGGGCGAATGCGAGCAGGGCATCAAGGCCGAAACAGGCGGCAATGAGATACGCGGAACGCTTTACGGCAAGGATGAAAAACCTTTCGCGCACTGCGTACACTGCGGGAAAGACGCGAAGCACGTTGTTTATATCGCGCGAGCTTACTAGCTCGCGGGATTCCGAAAAGCTTTGCTTTTCGAGAATTGCCAGAACTTACTAAAAACTACGACGAAACTTTTGTTGAGTCGAAGTGCGTTTTAAGTTAGAAATTGATCTGTATCAGCTGCTCGAACTGCTGCTTCTTGCCCTTGTTGTCGGCGGCATGCTTGAACTCGCAATTGCTGTGAAAATCGTGATGAAGGCACTTTATGGTGCCTGTGCTACCTGCGAAGCACTCCAAGTGCGTGGAAAGATAAGGACATTTCTTGTGCATGCTCGAATAATATCACAGCCGCAATATATAATTTTATGTACCAAAA
>CAYJUT010000038.1:0-6931 GCA_964373415.1 uncultured archaeon
GGTTCACTATATATATACCTTGCGATAATAATTTTCAGGCGAATTGATTGGTCCAATATAAGAAAGGCGTTTCACCGCTCATCGCATCGGTGTTACTGATAGCTGTGACAATGGCCATAGCAGGCGTAATGGCGACATGGGCGACAACGTTTACCGCCGGCAAAGTAGAGGAGGCCAACATCGGCGCCGATTGCATAGGGGCGATTGACATAAGTTCCCTGACATTCACGAACACAACAGTAACGGTAAAAATAAGGAACGTTGCCGAGCGGTTTAACCTGACAAACATAAAGGCCTCTGTGGAGTATACAGACTTCACCAAGAACAAGGAAATAAGCATAAGGGACTACAACGCCACGGATCCGCTTTCACCCGGCTCCACGACATGGCTAATATATAACACGGGCTCGACCGCCAAGCCGAATAAAATAGAGATACTGGCCTTGAATTGCATCAAATATCCGTCAACCCTTTTCTTCCGTTAACCCCTTTTAACCCTTTTTCTTGGGAAGAAAAAGCCTTAATGGAAAAAGAACATATTACAGAATGTGGTTCGTTGTCGCTAACAAAGCGCATTGTAAAAAATACTGTAAGAGTAAAGACTGCTCAACTCCTATATTTCCTGTAAATCAAATAAGCAAGACCAATGACGCCCAAGATAATCAGGCCGTATCCGATATAATCGAATGGCACGGCCTGCGTTGTGGTTGCTGCGAGGGGGGCGACGTCCCCAGTTTTTTGCGATATTTCCATCATAGGCGTGCTGTCCGATGCAGTACTTGCCAGTTCGTCGAATTCAAACATTCTCAAGAACCCGACAAAAATGAACACAACTGATAGGCAGAACACAATCACCCAGGAGTAGAACTGCGGCTTGAACAGATGCTCGCCCTTGTCACTCAGCGTGTAATAGACCCACTTATTTGTCGAGTCCTTCCTCCTGACGAGGCCGGATTTCTCCAGCACCGTAAGATGTTCTGTCACGGTTGTCACATGCTTGTGCGTTATCTTTGCGAGCTCGCTGGCCGTGTAAGGTCTTTTCACCAGCATCTTCATTATGTCCTGCCGCGCCTCGGCGCCGAGCGCTTTTATCGTATTTTTGTCAAGTACTTCAGCCATACCGATCCCTCTCACAAATGCGACTAACGTCGCCAGACGTTTCTGTGTAAAGTCCAGGTCTTACCCCAAAAGAAATATGGTTCCTAAATTATTGAATATTAAGTTGGTCAGCCATAACCCTTTGTAAACGAAGCTTTTTTTAACCTTAGTATTTGTTAGGGTTTAGCCCATCCTCGTAAGCCATCCGCGTTCCACGGCTTTCCTCATCGTGTATTTGTATATAGGAACCGATATGGACAAGTAGGCAAGGGCTATGTAAATGGTACTGATTAATGATTCGCCGGCGACCGTGCCTGCTATTGCGGCTCGCGCCGCCTCGAATATGGCCGTGAACGGCATGACAGATACGATCGGCCTCATTATTTCCGGGTATGTGGTTATCGGATAGAATGGCGCCGACAGCATTATGAACAGCTGCATTATTGTCCACGCGAGAAAACCGTACTCGCGCCCTAATGCGATCATCAGTGCAGCTACAACTATAGAAAGTCCGATAGACGCGGTGAGGGTCGCTAACATCAGTATGGAGAATATTTCCCATTGCGTGAGAAATATAGCAAGGTCAAAGGCCATTATCGATAGGGCGACGAGAACGACCGCAAGCAATACAGACATCATGGTGGCAGAAATCACACGTGCCGCTATATATTCCATGTCGCTTATACCGGATACGAATATCTGTTTTATGGATCCACTCCAGGAGTCCTCATTTATCTGCATGTTGACATGGCTCTGCGCCAGATATGCAAAGTTCCATAGTATATTCACAGCGAGCACAACTATTCCTGCTTCTGCGGCATAGCTACGCACGAATACAGAGAAAAGCCCCCATATGATTATTGTGGTAATAGGAAAATAGAAATATTCGACCAGGCGCCACTTAGAATTCCTCATCAGCATAAAGTCGGCGTAAATCAGTGCCATTATCTTATAGAGCTTCATCAAAATCCCCGATTATTTTTACGAAATAGTCTTCCAGGCTCGGCTTCTTGGTCTCAACATCAAGGACCACGAAATTGCGTCGCGCAAGCTTGTCCAGTATCCGGCTCAGATCTTCACCCGTTTTCATTTTCTTTTTCAGGACGTTACCGCTGACAGTAAAACCACCGGCTTTTAGAAATTTTTTGTCCTTTACAACTTTGACTCTTATTTTCAGGTCATAGTTCGAGAAGTGCTTAGACTTGAGGTCCTTTATCGTGCCGATATCGACTATCCTGCCCCTGTTTATGAATGCTATCCGGTCAGCCAGTTGTTCCACCTCGCCCATGTAGTGGCTCGTAAGTATTATTGTCGTGCCGAACTTTCTGTTTATGCGCCTTATCTCATTTCTCACCTTTATCGCCATGTCGGGATCCAGTCCCAGAGTCGGCTCGTCAAGCAGGAGCAGTTCGGGATAGTTGAGCAACGCCTTGGCGAATGTTAATCGCATCCTCTCACCGGTGGAGAGATAGCCAAACTTACGCTTCATGATCCTCTGCAGGCCGAAAAATTTTGCAAGGCTGTCTATTCGCTTGGTCTTTTCCGCCCCGCGCAGATCGTATATCATAGCGTAGAAATTTAGCACGTCTCTAACGCGCAGCGCCCAATGGAAGCGTGTCTCTCCGGATGATACGCCTATCCTTTCCATGAGCTTCCTGTTATTTCTTATTTCCTCGCCGAATATTTTTACCGTTCCCTTGTCAGGCGCCAGTATGCCTATCATCATGTTTATTAGCGTTGTCTTGCCTGCGCCATTTGGTCCGAGCACGCCAAATATCTCACCCTTTCGCACGCTAAACGACACACTGTCTACGGCAAAGAATTTCTTGCCTAAATGCTTGAATTTTTTAGACACGTTTGCGATCTCGATTATATTCATAAGAGTCACAGAAGAATCTTGTTGCAAGATGTTTAAATCTGACAAACAGTTATAGCGAATCCAGAAAAGAAACCGTACATGTTTTCTGGATTCGCATACATGGCGAAACTTCATTTCGCCTGTACAGGTGAAGCAAAGCTTCACCATGTTAGCTCACAAGGAAGTAATACAAGAAAGAACGAAGTTCTTTCTGTACAGGAAGAATTTTTAATTCTTCCTTGTATCCTGTTTATTTCCTTGTAGAACTATAAGCGCCTATAGGAACTGATTCAACGAGTATTCTGCAAGGTGTCGGTAGTTTGTATGCGGCCCTTTTCAATGCGAATTTTGCAGTTACCATGTTATTCTTGTTGACACGCACTTCTATTAGCTTCTGGTTCCTGCGAACGATAGCCGCAGTGCCAATAGGTTTTCCGAAATTCATCCTCATACCGGACTGGAATCTGTCTGCACCTGCGCCTGTCGCCATGGCATTTTCTCTCAAAACCTGATGCGGATAAACACGAATTTTCATGAAAAATGTACTGCCTCTCATGATGCCTTTTTCCAAGTTTTGCACGGCTGATACACGCGCAGCTTCCAGTGCATTGTGCCGTATCTGGACAGGCAGTTGCGCTACAAGATAAAGCCTTGTATCGTAATCGGCCTTGGTTCCAAGCTCAAATTCGGTAATCTTAGGCTTTGGCACCCCTTTTACGTAGCTTTTCTTCGGCACGCGTGTACTCTGGCGAGTATATGGCCTCTGGTGTTTTCTATAACAACGTCCTGGCCTTAATCCCATAAGAATCAGTTCTATCTTCGAGAAGAAAGTTTAAAAATACATTTTACCGGCTCTGTTGAAAACCTAGTGAAAAGCAGCGACGTGAGGAGTATTGTGTTCCCACAATACTCCTAGCTGACCTATACGTCAATAGGCGTATAGGTCTACGTCGCTGCTTTTCTTTGAGCATTTCAACAGAGCCATTTTACCTTATTTTGTGGGCAGCACGCAATAGTATTGGTGTTATTATAACTGTCAGAAGAACTGCAGATATTATTACCGTATAAATTTGCTGTGTCAGTATCGCCGCGCCTAGCGCAAACTGGGCTATGATTATTGCGTATTCACCACGTGGTATCATGCCGAAGCCTATCATTATTTTTTCCCGCCTTGAAAAGCCGTATATGCCGCCGAAAAGCCCGCACCCTATTATTTTCGCCAGCGAAATGGCCACGACAAGCAACAAAATTACTCCTATCTGGCTTACAAGCGCGCCTAAATCAAGTATCAAAGATGAATATGCGAAGAACAGCGGTATGAAGAAGCCGAATCCTATGGTTTTTATTTTAGGCGCTATGACATTCTCTGCAAGCGGCGAGCGGTTCATAGCCATTCCGGCAAGAAATGCGCCCGTTACGCCTGCGACACCTACCTGCTCACTCAGAAAAGCTACTATGAAAATGATAACAAGCGGTATGGAAAGCATTATCTGGTCGTCCTTGACCTTCGTGAACGCCTGTAGAAGATGCGCGACGAACTTCGAGCCTGCTGTGAGTATAATGAAAAAGAACCCGACTATTGCGAAAAATAACGCGACAACCTTCCATATCTCTACTATGCCATATGTGAAATAAGTTGTCAGCAACGAAAGTGCAAGTATGGCTATCACATCGTCCGCTGACGATATTGCGACAAGTTTTTGGTAGACATGGGTCCTGAATTCCCCCAAATCTGCAAAGGCGCGCAATGATATGGCTGTACTCGTCGAGAGCACTGCAACGCCGAGTATTACGCCTATTTCGATACTTCCAAACAGACCGTAACCAATCAAAAATCCTGCTATGACTGAGATGGCAGCGCCGATTATCGCAAGGAAACTGCCTGAATATATGTCTTTCTTGAAGTCATCTAATTTCGTGTTCAATCCTATCAGGAACAGCAGGAATAATATGCCGAAGCTTGCCACCTGGGCTAAAAACGCGCTCGGGTGCACAAGGCCAAGCAGCGGTCCGACAACTATGCCCGCTATTACCTCGCCCACAAGAGACGAGAACTTCAGCCTCTCAGCGACCTCTCCGAATACCTTTGCAACAATAAGGATAATTGCTATATCAAGCAATACCTGAACTTCTAGCGCCATGAAATCACTGAAATGTTATTGTCGGGTCCTAGCTTAAAGGTTTCTAGAATTAGGAATGTAATTTTAGTGTGATTATGCTTATCCGTTCTTTTGATTACATGGTGAAACTCTGTTTCACCTGTACAGGTTAAGCCCTGCTTAACCATGTAAACTTTTCTTTTTAAGAAAAGTTTAAGCGCTGGGAGGGAGAACGTAGCCAACTTGTGCAAGAGCTTAACCGCATTTTTGTGCAATTTTAATTACTGTATAAATTAACCACTGGTCACAGACCAGTGGTATTTATTTTGAGAAACGTATTCAAGGGCATCTCTTTCCTCCCAGTGCCCTGGTCCTTCACATAGTTTCTGATTATCGTGGGATCACGTCCCACGGAATCGCCATAAGCCTGTCCGCCCCAGAAGCCGGAACCCCAGAAATACTTGCGTTTTATTTCTGGAAATTCCTGAAGTAATTTCTTTCCAGAAGTTCCCTTGAAGGCTTTGTTTATGTCGCAAAGCCTTTGCGTGTGGAGAATCATGATGTCCATGTGGACATGATCTCCGTCGAAACCGATTTCTTTTATGGTAATCCTCTGCAGCGCTGCCACCTCAAAAAATATTTCCTGGCAGCGCTGTTTGACCTCCGATATGTCAAAGACCTTGTGGCAGTACTTGACCTTATAGCTTACATGAAGCTCTATGCGCGTGACGCTAGAGCTACCCCTATGAAATTCTTCCATGAAATCACCTTTTTATTTGAGAACAAGCATAGCATCAGCTAAGTGTGCTACACTTGGCGTAGCCTCTAGGCTACGCTTTTTATTTATTCATCATGTTGGAGAAATAGCTTGTAATCAGAAGGGGCTAAACCCCTCACCAGTCACAGACTGGTGGAAATGCACATTCATAATGGCGGCGGCAGTATTTATACTTTATCCGGCTTTATGCAGATTACATGAAATTCACGTGGATACTTGTTTTGCTGTGCATACTCGGCTTCGTATATGCCGTATTCTATGCGGACCAGAACTTTTACGATACATACGGATTTTCTTTCAACAATGTCCAGCAGCGGCCTTACGTTCTTTTCACTTCGGTGTTCATGCACGCATCTCTTGAGCATCTGCTCTCCAACGTATTGGTGCTTATCTTCTTCGGGCTGGCAGTTGAATCAGGGCTTGGCACAAAACGCATGCTGATGGTATTTTTTCTCGGCGCGTTTGTCGGCGACCTTCTATCAATGGCCGTTTATCCGCCGGGCGAAATAGCAGTGGGCGCTTCTGCCGGCGTATTCGCCCTCATAGGCGTCGGCATGCTCGTGAAGCCGCTGGACATGTCGTTCTACCCGTTCATAGTTCCTGTTCCGCTTGCACTGCTTGGAGTTGCTTATGCCCTCTACAATGCCTACGGCTTCATAACGAATTTGGATCCAAATACCTCGTACATAGCGCATTTCGGCGGACTTTTTGTAGGACTCGCTTTCGGTTTCCGCAAGGAAGGCTGGAAGCGCGGGCTGAAGATAATCACCATTACCTTCCTGGTGATGATAATAATACCTCTGCTGTGGCTGGCCCTGACTAATCAAATCTGATTAATTAGCCAAAAAGAAGTAGGCTTACGCTCTTCCCCAGAGCATGTAAAGGGCAGCAAGCACTACGACTACAACTACTACCCATACCCATTTTGATACGCCTTTCAATTCCATAATTATCTATTGAATTTCCTGATATATATACGTTTTTGAAGAAGGTCTGCAAGGATGCTTCCAGTAAACCCATGATAGAAACTTGTCGAAAATTCTTCTTCTCCAGCTCTGTTGAAATGCTCAAAGAAAAGCAGCGACGTAGACCTATACG
>CAYJUT010000039.1:0-6817 GCA_964373415.1 uncultured archaeon
AAATAATTCATTTATTCATCTTGGGAGAAATTATTTCTACCCGACATTTGCCCCTAACAGCTTCCCCGCCAGCATGCAGAACTCGACGCGGTTCTTTGCTATTTCCTCTTCAGCTTCTTTCTTTTCTGCTGCCATGTCATCGAGCTCTTTTTGCGCTTCTCTCATTTCCTGCTCTATTCTTGATATTGTGTTGCGCTTCTCAGCCATGGCACGGTTGTATTTGCTTTTCTCTTCTTCATAACCTGCCGATTCTTCAAGCTCTTTCTTCATTATTTTTTCGAGCTCCTTCCTTTTCTCGCCCAGCAGCAGCCTGCCTCTTAGAATTGCCTCGCGCTTGCCCTCGTTCAGTTCCGAGAACATCCCGGACGCCTCGGCAACGTATTCTATTATCTTGAGATCCTCGTCAAGAAGCAGGGCGGCGCTCGGTGAGTTTATGTACTCGTCTATCATGGCATCCTTGAGATGCATGGCATATGCGTATTTTTTCAGCAATTTTTGCACGGGAAGAAAAGAGTCTATTTCCTGCCTTATTTCCTCAAGCGATTTCCTTATCCGGATTAAGTGTAGATTGTCAGGCTCAGTTATTTTTACTTTTTCCTCTTCATCGTGGCGTTGTTTCAATTCTTTTATTGTTTCTTCCAGCGGACCGGGTGGATCGCTTAGGTCGTTTACCTTTGTTTCTGCAAGTTTTATTTTCTGGTAAATTTCCATGGCCTTCGCGTAGTCCCCGCCCATGTTATCAAGCCTGAGAAGATGTCCTATTTCCCTTATTTTCCTTCCTATCGGCAAGAAATCCTCCTTGAAGAAAATATTTATGTGCAGTATCTGGCGCTGTGTGAGGCCGCCAATATTATTGAGAAGGTTGCTCGTGGAGCGTAGGAGCTCTCCGGGTTCTTCCGGTACCGACACAAGTTGTTTTGCAGCTATTTCGCAGAAACGCTCCTTTACGTTCTCAGAGCGCTTCGCGAATTCAGGCGTTTCTTTTGCTGCGAACTCTTTTACCATTTGGTGAAGTTGATTTAATTCTAACCGAATGCGCCGCGCTACGTTTTCCATTTGATTTTTGTTTTTGCTTTGAATGCTTTCAAGCTCTTTTTGTATTTCAGAAGCCGCTTCGTCTATCGAATATTTCTTCTCTTTCTTGCTAAAGATGCCAAATAATCCCATGCTAAGAATATGAAAGGAAGATTCAAATAGGATTGGATTGAAGCGGAACATTGTATAGAGCGACTATTCCGATAATAATGCCTTACAGAACAGGACATATCGTTTATGTTTTGCTTCCTTAGCTGGCTGGCTGCTGCCTTCTGGCTCTTAATGCCATATTGTATTCTCTTTCTGATAAGAATTTCGGACTGGAAAAACCGGCAAATTCAGTGTCGTAACCATGTTTGGAAAATACGTCTGCAACGTCTACTGCGCGAGAGTTTTCAAACAGGTCAAAATAAATCTGTGCGCCCCACTGCGTATGGACCGGGTTTAGTCCGAAGCCTGCGGCGATATGATCAATATGATGCCTGCTTTGTCCGTGTATCTGTAAAAGGAGTACGGATTTTTCCTTTCCGTTTTCTCTGGTCTTATAAGTTGGCAGTTCTGGCATCGCTTAGAGTTAACGCGAAAGTTTTTATAGGAACAGGGGGAACCTGTCGTTTCCGCTTTACTTAGGACATTCGCCTTCCGTGTAATAGAGCACATCACTATTGGAGCAGGCGACGCAGCCGTTACTGAACGTCTGCGCGCAAGGATATCTTATGCACTGGATTTCAGGAGAAAACCATCCGCACACAGGCTTGTACAAAGCTATGCACGCCTCTGCAAGCCGCGATTCAGGCGTGCAGTAAGTTGCTGCGGGTTCTGTGTCGGCTTGAGAAACAAGAAGTGAATATACTACTGATGCAAGTATCAACAGGAAAATTATGGAATACCCGTCTTTCATGAATATATTTTGTAGAATGGAAATAAAAAGATCGATGTTAAAACCGTGCTGAAAAAGGAGAAGAATCATCGACCTAATTTCTGGTATCAGTCGCTGACTAGCGAGATGCTCCAGATCTGCTGCAGTGTAATCGCGCGCACGCAGTTGCCCTCGCTGTCGTATTCAACGCATATATCGCCATCTGGCTCGATTTCCGTCTCTACTATTTCTCCTGTTTCCGGATCCATCAATGCAACATCATAGTTGCCGTTGCTGTTTGGCGTATTACTTATCGAATGTATGGCAACTGCATGGAACGCGCCGAAATGTTCCACTATAAGCATCACAAACTCATTTTTATTTATGAATTCTTCCAGAATCATTTGTATGTTAACGGGGTTGAACGCATCGCCGGTACCTTCGATGCCGCTTGTGTTCACGCCGTTTACTACACTCGACCCGTTTCGCACGCCGGCGCCTCTTATTGTTACAGTCATGTTCTTTGCGTAGCCCGTGCGGTTGATCCAGACTGTAATGCCGTGTATGAAGCCTGAGATGCTTGTGCCGTTTTCAGGCGTTGTTCCCATCATTCTGTGAAGCCTGTCTGTTATGTTGAACAATGTCATATTGCGGCCGAATCCGCGCAGCGTTCTGTTCCAGTATTCAATCGCAGATGTAACGCCTGCAGGGACGCAGGATTTTGTGCCATTCTTGGCATTCGTCCAGTTCTGGTGCTGGTTTACTCCCGTTATGTTTTTTGTGTGGGTATAGTTCCTTGTCACACCCGTTGAATTCGGGCTTCTGTCATTCACAAAAGGACTGTTGCCGCTTATTTCGCATTGCACGTAACCCGGCTCAAACAGTGATTCTAAATCGCCAAACCTGTTGTCATTTAAAAGAATTAGCTCGCCGACTTCAAACCCGTTCAAATAATCCCCGAGTGTTTGAGAACTTGGATCGACAATTATAAAATCGCCCTGCTGATGCAGCCTTCGTGCTGTTTCAATAGGTATAGAATTAATTGATGTTAGCTGCAGCTGAAGCAATTCCGTCTCTATTTTCAGCTCGTTGTTTTCCTGTTCAAGTACCGCTACGCGCTGCTCCAAACTTGTTACCCTTGCGAGCAACCCGCTTCCAGAAGAGGCTTCAAGACTTGCTACTCTGACAGTAAGCTGTTCAAATTGCCGCCATAGTTCTGGCAGACCGCCTTTCGGCGCGGCATAGGCACTCAGTGCTAATACTGACACGATAGAAAAAATTAGCACAAGTTTTACCGCGTTTTTCATTCGATAACTATATAACAGAATTATAAAAGGTCAAAGAAATAGCGTGAAAAATCACTTAACAATTACAATTGCATCCGCAGTGATCCATTTCACTTTTGCCCATTTTCTTTGTTTTCTTTGACGCCTTTGTTGCTTTCTTTGCCATAATTATCCCCCTATCAATATGAAAAGAACCTGGCCGATCCGGCGTTCCGTCTTGGTGTATCATTTCCTTGTTACTTTTTCTTTTCTCGCTTGTTTCTTGACAGCTTCGGCTATTTTCTTCGGCACGGTCCTGTCAAGCGAATTTGGCAGTATCCTGTCGGCCGTAGGTTCAACACTGCCCGCAAGTGCGCGAGCTGCCGCGAGCTTCATTTCGTTATTAATTCTTGTCGCCTTGGCATCGAGCGCGCCTCGGAAGACACCGGGGAACACAAGCGAGTTGTTTATCTGGTTCGGAAAATCGCTGCGTCCTGTGCCGACTATCACAGCGCCAGCCTCCTTTGCGTCCTGCGGCATTATTTCAGGCGTCGGGTTGGCCATTGCAAAGACTATTGCGTTTGGTGCCATGGACCTCACCATATCCCTGCTGACTACGTTGCCTTTTGACACGCCTATGAAAACATCAGCGCCTTTCATCGCATCTTCTAGAGACCCTTGTATTTTTCTTTTGTTTGTTATTTTTGCCAACTCTTCCTTGTATTTGTTGTCAACTTCCCGGCCGTCGTATATCGTGCCTTTCGTGTCGCACAATATTACATCTTTCACAGAAGTGCATACATGCTCGCTTATCTCAAAACACGTCAGCAACTTCGCTATCGAAATCCCGGCAGCTCCCGCGCCGTTAACAACGACGCGCAGCTCCTCTATTTTCTTGCCTACCACTTTTGATGCATTGACAAGCGCTGCGTGCATCACTATGGCGGTGCCATGCTGGTCGTCATGAAATACAGGAATGCCTATGTCCTGAAGAGCTGCTTCAACCTCGAAGCAGCGCGGTGCGGCTATGTCCTCGAGATTTACGCCGCCAAAACCGGGAGAAATTATCTTGACTATGTTAATAATTTCTTGGGTATCTTGTGTGGCCAGGCATATTGGAAACGCGTCAACATTCGCAAGCTCCTTGAACAGGACGCACTTTCCTTCCATGACGGGCATTGCCGCTTCAGGTCCGATGTCGCCGAGCCCAAGCACGGCCGAGCCGTCCGTTACAACTGCAACTGTGTTACCCTTCATGGTGTAATCATAAACGCGCCTCTTGTCCTCAGCTATTGCCATAGACACATCCGCTACGCCAGGCGTGTAAGCCAGCGACAGATCGTGGCGGGTTTTTATCGGTACCTTTGACTTTATAGCCAGCTTACCTCTTTTTTTCCTGTGAAATTCCAGTGCCTCCTCTTTCAATCCCATTTTAATCACCTGTCATATCCGATACGTCTTTCTGGGTATCGTTTTTCTTTACATTTTCAGAACCGACTTCCCGTTACGCTTTGATTAGTGTTTTGCTTTGAGCGCCTTCTCTATCGCGCCGCGGTTGAAGCCCACTATTATCTCGCCGTTGATGTCTATTACAGGAACGCCCATCTGGCCGCTTTTCTCTATCATCTCTTCCGCTGCAGCCTCATCTTCCTCCACGTTTATCTCCGTGTAACTCACGTTGTTTTTCTTGAAGAATTCCTTGGCCATAGCACAGTACGGACAGTGATTCGTCGTGTAAATTTTTACCGTCATATATTATCACTTTATTTGCGAGCGGCAGCGACCACAAATATAATATGTTTCTTTGACTGGTAGCTACTTTCTTTCCCAAAGAAAGGAGTTAACCCCAGTCCACCTTTGCGCCGGCCTTGCCTTCCAGCTTCATCAGGTAGTTGTAAGCTGTGAGGCCTGCTGTTGCGCCTTCGCCTGCTGATATCACCGTCTGCTTGAACGGTATGTTGGTCAGGTCACCCGCCGCAAAAATGCCCGGGTGGTTGGTCTCGCAGTGCTCGTTGACTATTATTTCATTTGAATCATTAAGTTTCACGAAGTCTTTTATGAATCCTGTCTCAATTATATAGCCGATTTCAACAAACACTCCGTTCAGTTCTATTTCTCTTTTCTCTTTCGTGTTGACATTCTCAACTGTGGCAGACTTCACGAACTTATCGCCTTTTATTTCCGTAAGCGCGCTGTTGAGAACGAATTCGACTTTATTGTTGGACTTTACTTTGTCCAATGTTATTTCATCCGCACGAAACGCGTCACGCCTGTGGATAAGGTAAACTTTGTTCGCGAACTTTGTGAGCAGCTCAGCAGCCTCGACAGCCGAGTTGCCGCCTCCGACTACACCAACGGTTTTATTTCTCATTAGTGGCGCATCGCATGTGGCACAAGTGCTTACGCCGCGCCCAATGAATTTGTCCTCGCCCGGTATGCCCAGGCTGCGCGGAACTTTTCCGTATGCAAGTATGAGCGCCCTGCATTCGTATTGCTCGCCGTTGGTCAGTGTCAGGCGAAAGCCTTTCTCAGTCTTTTCCAGCATGTTCGCTTTTCCGAAAATCAGTTCGGCGCCGAAGAACCTTGCCTGCTCCTCGAATATCTGCATGAGCTTCGGGCCGCTCGGATAACCAGACGTTTCCTGGTAGAATCCCGGATAGTTCTCTATGTGGTTCGTGAGCAGCGTCTGGCCGCCTACGTCAACTGTTATTATGAGCGTCTTGAGCTTCTTCCTGCACGTATAAATTGCAGCAGTAAGCCCCGCAGCGCCGCCCCCAATTACAATCACGTCGTACTGTGGTATATTCATGACTGTAATAATATCGCGGAAGGTATTAAAATGTGCTTAGCAAACCAAGCGAATAGAGCACAAATAGAAGCAAAATTTGGTGAGTAAGATAGATGAACAGTGAGTGACGCCCTAGAAAGCTAATGACGCCAGCGCTTCTCGGTTCTTTCCTCTTGACACGTTTTCCATTCTTGTAGAATCTTATGCCAATATACACCCCTATTGAAAATACCCCAAGCCACGGCAGCAGCGGAAAATAGTCAAGTGTTGCGAAATTGTAAGGCACGAAGCCGAGCCACAAAAGCAAAGGCGAGCTGATCGTTATACCGCCTATGTAGAAACCGACTGCTGCAACAGCCAATCCCACCGGTAGCGTATTCGTTCCGAGTTTAATTAAAAGTGGCGACAGGATAACTGACAGGCCGATTAAGTGAAGTATGCCGAACCAGATTGTTTCCTGCGGCACTGCGGCATATGTTACGATTGTTATCAGCAAGCCCCATGCAAGGATTGTCAGGCCTCTTCTTATTCTCCTCTTGGCATCTTTGGTCTTTTGATAGCTCACAGCCGCGGCAATGCCGGCCACAAGAATGAAAGTCCCTGCAACGAGCCGCGGAAAGAGCCACCAGAACAGCCATCCACTGGCTGCCGTGTATACATGGAGATAATCGAGCGCAAAGGCGTAGTTGAAGATAACCATGAAGATTATTGCGAGCCCGCGCACGAAGTCGATTTCCCAGATTCGCATGTTAGAACTTAGTTCCAGCAGTTTTTATCTTAGATTCACTGAAAACTGCCATCTTAATTTATGCAAACAATGAACCTGGGATCCTGTCGTTGACAAACCCGCGGCTTCGTGCAAAAGACTTC
>CAYJUT010000040.1:0-2641 GCA_964373415.1 uncultured archaeon
GGTTCACTATAACAGCTTTCGCAACAGCTTGACGTACGAAGTACGTCTTTTCACCGGCAAAGAAAGGGCTTAAACCCTAATAGAACATTCATTTATTAAGGTCTGTCTGGAAATAAAATTGGTATGAAACCAGTTTACATAGCATGCATGGTCATCATAGTAGGCCTTTTGGTTCTTTCCGTTCTTCCAAGGTCCACACCACAATCACAAGGCAATGATCTGAAAAAATTCTCATCATACGAAGAGCTGCAGCAGTTCGTAAAAAATAATATCCAGGAATCGTCAGTTTATGATAATCTTGGTGTAGCGCGAGACCAAGACACAGGCGACATAAGAACGCTATCGGAAGCTGCACCTTTGGCGGCAGGCGCAGAGAGAGCCGGTTACTCGTCGACCAATGTGCAGGTCGCAGGTGTCGACGAGCCTGACTACGTCAAGACCGATGGAAAATACCTGTATGTGGTTTCTGGTAACAAGGTAGTAATACTGGATGCTTATCCCGCAGAGAACGCAAAAATAATTTCTGAATTTGAGCTAATCAACTCATCGATACGTGATATTTTTATAAACAGGGACAGGCTGGTTGTTTTTGGTGAAGAATACAACTATATAGGACTTGACGTGCCTGTGGCGCAGGAGAAAATTGCAATTTATCCTCCTGTATACAGCGCGCAGACTTCTTTCATAAAAATCTATGACGTATCCGATCATGCAAACCCTGTGCTTGCCAGAAAGATAAACGCTGACGGGTATTACTTCAACTCAAGGATGATAGGTGATTATGTTTACGCTATCATAAACCAGCCGATATACAATTACGATGTTGTACCGCTTCCGCGCATACTGCCAGCCCAGGCTGCATTCCCGGATATTTATTATTTTGACGTACCTGACAGATCATACAATTATGTCAATATCATAGCCGTGAACACGCAAAACGATGAAGAGTACACAAGCAAGACATTCATGCTCCCGTTCTCGGAAAATATTTTCGTTTCTGAAGACAGCACCTATCTGACTTACGTGAAATGGTTTGACTACAGGTACTTCTTCGACAGGCTTGTTGACGAGGTGATATTGCCGTCAATCCCGCAGCTGCAGGAAAGAATAACCAATGTCAGGTCACTTCCTATAAGCAATGCGTCGAAATACGTGGAGATACAAACAATAGTGGAGGGGTACACCAAGAAATTGAACCCTGAGGAGCAAGCCGCGCTGGGAAAAACTATGCAGCAAAGAATGGAGAAGTTCCAGTCCGACATCGCAAAGGAGCAGCAGAAGACAATAATAAACAAGATATCATTCAGCGGCAATGAGATAAATTATGTAGCGCAGGGCAGCGTGCCCGGCTATGTGCTGAACCAGTTCTCGATGGATGAGTATAATGATTATTTCAGAATCACAACAACAGTGAACAACTTTGGATTTGTGCAGCTCCTTGCCATGCCGAGCAGTGATGCACCGGCAGAACCATCGATTGTCGCACCCGAGCCGTTTCCAGGACGTCCTGAATCATTGAACAATTTGTACGTTCTTGACAGCGGCATGAATGTTGTCGGCAAAGTAGAGGATCTTGCGCCGGGCGAGAGGATATATGCGACAAGATTTGCGGGCAACAATGCCTACGTTGTGACGTTCCGCCAGGTCGATCCGCTGTTTGTAATAGACCTGAGCACTCCAGCCAGTCCGGAAGTGCTTGGACAGCTGAAAATAACTGGCGTTTCCAATTATATCCAGCCTGTTGATGACAATCATATAATAGGCATAGGCAGCGATGCAACAGACGAAGGCATGCTGAAAGGCCTAAAAATTTCCCTGTTCGATGTAAGCGATGTGGCAAATCCGACAGAAATATCAAAAATTATAATAGGCGACCGTGGCAGCAGTTCAGAAGCGCTTTACGATCACAAGGCAGTCCTGTTCGATGCCCAGAAGAAACTGCTCGTCATACCGGTTATGCTCGCCGAAATAGACCGATCGCAGTATAGCAAGCCTCTGCCAAACTGGGCTTATGGCACGCCAAAATGGCAGGGCGCATACGTATTTTCTCTGGAGGACGGATTGAAAATAAGAGGGCGAATAGATCATTCAACAAACAGTTCCAAGGATTTCGAAGCATTTTACGGACAGTACTCAGTAAGACGCTCGCTATACATAGGCAGTGTGCTATACACGCTATCAAACAAGCTCGTCAAGATGAGCTCACTTGACAGCCTGGAAGAAATAAACAAGCTGAAACTACCGGGCTACGAAGAATGGTTTGCATATTAAACAACCTAAACAACCAGCGCGAGCAGACCCAGGGCGCCAATAAGCGCTATTATCATTCCTATCGCGTAGAGAAGCGCTATGTCCTTCAGCAGCTTCAGTTCCTTGGTAAGTTTTTTCTGCACAGAAAGAAATGAGTAAACAATAACGCTCAGTATTATGTTGCTGAGAGCGACAAGAAGCGTTACGACGAACCACACGAAAGGATTTACTGCCATGAACTTACTTGTGTCCGGTACCTTTAATATCTTTTCTCTCAAATTTAGAACGGAGGCTAGGTCGGCTGGGTAGCGGACAGCTGTAACAGCCCTTTTTGGAAAAAAGCGCTGGCGGAAAAACAGTGTGAAAAACAGTGTGAAAAACAGTGTGAAAA
>CAYJUT010000040.1:2741-6803 GCA_964373415.1 uncultured archaeon
GAAAAACAGTGTGAAAAACAGTGTGAAAAACAGTGTGAAAAGGGTTGCAGTAAACCATCAATCCGCTATAGATGGGATCGAAGCCAAGGGGCGCTGCACGGGGTAGAGTGAGCCCGTCGTCAAAGCGTCGAAGCCCAGCCCTTTGGGATTGTTATCACGGCGAACCTTGCGAGGCCCGGAAGGGTGCAGCAATAAACCATGTTGGCGGTGCTCAGAGGACAACTGAGTGGAGCAATGACTTCGGACAAACTTGCTTTGTTTCGTCTGGCCACCGGCGGCGTGCCTCCATTTAACTCCTTTCTTTGGAAAAGAAGGTAGTTAGCAGTCAAAGAAACATATTACAAGGGTGGCTCGTTGGCGCTCGCAACAAGAATTGTTTAAAAGTTTAATCATTATACCATATAATACTCGAAGATAGAGTCCATAGGATCACTTGTTCTTTTTGGCGATACCTAGACTTTTTCTTTCAAGAAAAAGGATCGGTATGAAAATAACTTTCACGTCCATTGAAATCAAGGAAATTATTTTGTCCGCAATAGTTTTGTCAGCGGCATTTGCGATAGCATACTCGGATGGCATCATGAGCCTTGACATCGCAACGCTGCCAACTCTTGTTCTTTTCGCGTTCATCGCGGTCGGCATCGGCTTTCTTGCTCACGAGCTGATAGGTCACAAGATAATCGCGCAGCGTCTGGGGCTTCACGCGGAATACAAAATGTGGCGGTTCGGCCTTGTAATAGCATTGGTCTCGTCAATGACCGGGTTCGTTTTTGCAGCGCCCGGTGCAGTCTATGTGAGTTCCCGCGTTGATCTGTGGGGACGCGCGTCAGGCGTGTCAAAAAGAAAAATGGGTTTTGTTTCTCTGGCAGGTCCGCTGGTTAATCTTGGTCTCGCAGTTGCGTTCTTTATGATTAACATTATACAGCCATCAGACCTGTTCAGCCTTGCCGTCTTTGTTAATATTTGGCTGGGCATCTTCAACATGCTGCCAGTGCCGCCGCTTGACGGGTCAAAAGTTTTCGCATGGGACAAGAGGATATGGATAGCGGTGTTTGCAGTTCTGATAGCTTTATTTTTCCTGGCTATGTAATGGACCAAGAGGTTGTTCCGACTTGGCTAGCAGTTCTCAGGACTAGTCTTGTACCGGCCTGAACCGCAGTTTGTCGCAACTACGACCTGTGAAAATGCGCTACAATTCTGTATGCTGACGTTTTCAAACACAAGCGTCTTGATACTGCCACGGTTGAAGTTTGCCATAGGCAATGCAGTTGTGGCGGAAAAGTTGTGACCAGTAGAATTGATATACTGTGCGGATACTATACTGAGCTCGTCGACAACCCCATCATTCTTTACAACTGCTCTCACATTCCCTGTTGTGCCATTTGCGACCAACGCGTAGACCGACTCGACAAAAATAGATGATCCCGCGCAGCTTACGCTTGAATCCGTCCTGTTCTGCACGGTCTCTCTTGTGCCCTGGAAGAAGGCATTGAGCCAGCCGGAAATTATTGCAACCAGGCTGACTACTATTACGATAAGCAGAACCGTGGCAACAAGAGGCGATACCCCTTTCATAGTATGACATTTCATTTTATTTTTCATTAATTAGATTGTTTTTTGGCACCTTATATAGATTTTAGCAGGGTTCTTTGACTATTTTTGTTTAAATATACTGGTCAAAAAGCAAACATTAGCGTAATTTGGCTTTGTGTTCATCCCTACTATTCACCCGCATGTGACGTATGTAATTTCCGAGCTCTCTGTGCTGTCGTAGGCCGTGGTCGGGCAGTTCAGGCTGGTGACAGTTATCAGTTCTATGGACCTGTTTATCCCGGCGCAGGTCGCCCTTGTTGTATTCGAAATCACAAGTGAATCGCCGACATTGAGGACTTTTGTTTCATTAAGTGCAAGTGCCGTGACGACTCCGGTTGTGTTCCTCAGGTATATTGTGTCGATGGTAAGCGTCTTCTTGCCCGAATTGACAACGGTGAGCGTTGTTGTGTGAAGCGTGCCTGCCGTGCAGTTGTTGTTGCATGTATAGTTTGCGTTTTTGACATAAAGGTCGGCGTACTGGCATTGCAGCCGCGTCTGTGTAGTATTTTGTATCACCTTCGTCTGGGAAGTTGTGATCGTTGAAAGCCAGCCGGACAAAAATATTGAAGTGACAACAGTTATGGATATGAGAAGCACGGAAGCGATCAGCGGACTTATGCCTTTCATGATTACTAATTGTTTCGCCCGTATATAATATTTTTATTTGCGAGTGTCAGCGAGCCACCCTCTGTGATATGTTCTTTTTCCATTAAGGCTTTTTCTTCCCAAGAAAAAGGGTTAGTTACTGGCATTTAGGTGCGCCATCAAACACGTCAGCTATGCCGCCGCAGTTCGAGGTTACGATGACTTTGGAGAAAGTCGTCGGGCATGTTATCACGGAAACATTTTCTATAGAGAAAGTCCGTATGGATCCGGGTGCAAACGTTCCCACCCCGGAGAAGCCAGAGGAGAAATTATGTCCGGTCGTGTTGTAAATCTGTAGGCTTATTATCCCGATTGTCTTAAATCCGTTATTTTTAACTATGACGCGTGCGCTGCCTGTTGTCGTATTTCCGGCGGTTATGTAGATATCCTGTATGCCTATCTGCGCGTTTGAGCATTCTATGGACTCAGATGTCTTGTTGCTAACTGTAGAAGTGGTGCTTCGTGTGAGTGTTGAGAACCACCCCATTACAAGTGTCGCTATCGCGACTGTGAACGCTATGAGCAGGACAGATGCTATAAGCGGTGATATGCCTTTCATACTATTACCTGCCTTAAATTGTGTCCATCTAGTATAAATAAAAATTATTACTAAACACTACCACGCTGTGGGTTCGTAATTAGATACAAATTAGTGAGAAACGTTCAAAAGTATTATGGACCAGTATCACAGACATCCGTGATGAAAAAAAGATAAATTACTGGCACTTCGGCGTGCTTTCAAAGATGTCTGTTATGCCGCCGCAGTTTGACGTCACTATTACCTTTGAAAAGGTTGCACATGTTGGGATTGAAGCCCTTGTTATGTTAAACACGACTATTGAGCCCGGTACAATGCCAGGTGCGGTGCCAAAGCCTGTAGAGAAGTTATGGCCCGTTGTGTTATAAACCTGTAGACCTGTAATACCGATATTCGCAAAGCCTGTATTCTTTATATGAATATTAACATCACTTTCTGTTGCATTCAACCGTATGTAAACATCATCTATGCTTATCTGCGCGTTAGAGCAGGATATTGCCTGTGAGGTCTTATTGGACACTGTGGTTGTGGTAGTTCTGGTAAACGTTGAAAACCATCCCATTACCAGTGTCGCTATCGCAACGGTAAATGCTATAAGCAGGACAGCTGCTATCAGCGGCGATATTCCTTTTGTTTTTCTTGTTTTCATTTTTCTGTCTCCTAACCGCATTTAGGTGTACTAGTAAAAACGTCTCCAATTCCACCGCAGCCCGTTGTTACAATAGCTTTTGAAAAGCTTCCAGGGCAACTCGCAAATGTTGTGCCATTTATCCTAAATGTTATGATCTGGCTCTTGTTAAACGAGCCGACAGCCGTAAACCCTGTGCTGAACCCGTTACCGGTTGTATTTACAACTTCTAACCCGACGAGACTTACCGCACTTCCTCCAGTGTTTTCAATTATCACATTCACTTCCCCCGTCCCCCCTGCGCTCTGCAGGTAAACATCGCGTATCGAGACACGTGCATCTGCGCAGTTAATGGCCTGTGTCGTACTGTTCGTCACAGTAGCAGTTGTTGTCCTCGTAAATGCCGAGAACCACCCCATTATCAATGTCGCTATCGCGACTGTGAATGCTATCAGAAGCACGGCTGCTATCAGCGGCGATATGCCCCTCATTCCGGGAACACCCCACATATTTCTGTTCTCGGAATGAGACCTGATAAATCTCCTGTCTTCATTTGCAACCCCCGTAATTCATAAGTAATTCATGAATAAGCTTGGTATATATACTTTTTCAGCTCTGTTGAAATGCTCAAAGAAAAGCAGCGACGTAGACCTATACG
>CAYJUT010000041.1:0-6757 GCA_964373415.1 uncultured archaeon
AGGAAGAATTTTTAATTCTTCCTTGTATCCTGTTTGTTTCCTTGTAGAGCTATAACAACAATATCATCAGATAAACAACAAACAGCAAATCCGATATTGTCAGTATTGTTATAGCCATGCGAAACTTTCCGAAAAAGCTTTCATCTATTTTTGTATAAAGCGCAAGCAGCACAAGCGGCAGAAAAAACAGTAACATTATCAAGTAAAAATCCCCGTAAACCCCGCCAAAGCTTACAGATGGAAAAATAAAATAACTCAAGCCTGCAGCAAAAACCAGCACGTACAGGACGATTACAATCAGGAAATAATGAGGATATTTTTCTAAGTCCATGACAAATAATTGCAAAATCACATTTAAATTCGCCGAATCACAAGTCTTAATATGGAAAAGAGGTACATAGCAGCGACATTAATAATCGCGTTTTTTATTCTGCTCGGCGCAGGCTCGGTTCTATCGGAGCGTTGTGTAGACATAGCAGGATGCAAACAGTGCTGGAAAACAACGGTATCCGTAGTGACGTCAGACTTGTGCGGCGAGAACGAAACGTGCTTAGCGCAGCCGGAGGATTTGCAGAACAATGCGATAGCTGATGCTGTTGTATGCGCGTGCGACAAAGCAAAAACATCGAATTATGCTGACACAAGCACTAACAGCAAAATAGAGGATGTCGTAAAGCAGTTCACGGGGTACGACGCCAGCGCAAGCCAGTTATGCGAACAGCCCGGGCTATTTTTTGCTAAAAGAAGCTACACATAAATAATTTCTATACCGATAGCTAATTTCAGTAAAACATCAGAAATTTTTCATCGTAAAAAACGATTTTCTCATATTAAAGCATATCTGTAGTGACAAAAACATTACGCATACAACAGGAAAAATTCGTTTTGCCTCGTTTTGTTTTTTTATAACCTACTTTAAACCACAATAAACTACAAAGTAGTTTAACTTTTCCCCAGAAAAAGTCCGAAGAAATTATATTTCTGCGTAACAGAAAGTTTATATATCACTTCTCTTATCTATAAACGATCGGAAAAAAATTCAGAGATTTTCGAAAAATATATTTCAGAAAAATGTATAATGGAGGAATGAGACCATGGATATAAACGACGAAGTGGCAAGCTTCCACGTAGAACAAGCCAGAATCATGGTCGTTGGTTGCGGCGGCGGTGGATGCAATACTGTTAATCGACTCACAGAAATGGGAATCGCAGGTGCTAATACTATTGCTGCCAACACTGATGCCAAACATCTGGCAGTCACGAAAGCAGCGAAAAGGATACTGCTCGGAAGAGAGCTAACAAGAGGAATGGGTGCAGGCGGCTTCCCAGAAGTCGGAAAAAAAGCTGCAGAGGAATCTAAGAACGATGTACGAGAGGCCCTTCAGGGATGCGATCTACTTTTCCTGACATGCGGGCTTGGCGGCGGCACGGGAACCGGCGCGGCACCGGTGGTTGCGTATCTTGCAAAAGAGATGGGCGCAATCGTAATAGCGGCTGTAACACTACCTTTCAAGATAGAAGGCGCAAGAATCAACAAAGCAGAAGAGGGACTTGCAAAATTGAGAGAGGTATGCGACACTGTTATTGTAATTGAAAACCAGAAACTAGTTGAACTAGCAGGAAACAAGCCGCTCAGAGAAGCATTCGGAATAGCAGACGGGCTAATAGCAACAATGATAAAGGGCATAACTGAAACGATATCTCAGCCATCCTTGGTAAACCTGGACTACGCTGACGTAAGAACCATAATGAGAGCGGGTGGCGTAGCGACAATAGGATGCGCAGAAAGTGACTCGCAGAACAGGGCAAGAGAGGCCATAACAAAGGCACTGTCACATCCGCTACTTGATGTAGACTACTCCGGAGCGACCGGCGCACTTATACAAGTTATAGGCGGCGACGACATGAAACTGGAGGAAATCAGCATAATAGGGGAGACAGTTTCGCAGCACATGGACCCCGATGCACTGGTGATGTGGGGCGCAAGGATATTGCCTGAATTTACGGGAAAAATCCAAGTGATTACCATCATAACAGGTGTAAAATCACCATACATCCTTGGAAAGACCGCAGCAGGCAAACTTGCTTCGAAGAGCAAAATGCAGAATGATCTCGGAATTGAGGTCATCGTGTGAAGAAGCACTAAAGTGCTTCTTACATCCGGAATTCCTAGATTTAAGGAAAATCCGCCGCAAGGCGGTCCTTTTATTATTATAATTCCGCGAAAAGCGTGATGCTTTTCGAGAATATCATAGTTCTGCAGAAAGCCTAGAGCTTTCTGAGAACAAAAGAGGCCCCTGGCTTCTTAATTGTTATCGGGAACGGCGCTCTCTGGGGCATCGGTCCGGTAATCGCGCGTAAGAGCGCGTATCGCGTTGCAGGAAGGTCAAATAAAATTGGCTGATTTCTGCAGCATGGCGGCAATGCTTTGCATTGCTGTACAGAAGTTGAGGCGGACGTCATGATCATCTAAGATCAACAGGCATAGCCTAAGGCGGGCCGCCCTACTTTCGTTTTCCTTTGAAAACGAAAGGAGACACCGGTTGCTTGGGCAACTGGAGGTTCACCTTCATAGTTCCGCGAAGGACACCGTTCCTTCCAGAACATCAGAGACATGACAACCTCGGTTGCAACTATCTCTGACTTGGCAACGGTAACCAAACCGTTGTATAAAAGTAAAGGCCGTTCCAAAAGAACGCCTTACTTTCATAGTTCTGTGAAAAGCCTAGAGCTTTTCGAGAACGGTTAAAGCAGCGACGAAAGTCGCTTGCTCAAGTAAGCGCGTTTCAATGAGACGCCTTACTTCATAGTTATTTGCCAGCGAAGTCCTTTTCGTTTGGAAAAGGGTCCGGATGGAAAATCGTATTTTCCAACTGGACGGGCGATAACCGGGCCAAAGTGATGCCAAAAGGCTGAGGCATGACAAGTTGAAAGTCAATATCGCAGGTTAAGGCAAATCAGGCAGGTCGAAACTGCCAGGTTTTACCCGTAACGCCTGATGAGATCCTTCAATTTGCCACACACGCCACAAGCTTTGTAACATTACCGTAACGCCTGAACGGATTGAAGGGCGGATAGTAATCCGGCCATAAAAAAGTGGACCGGAGGATCGTGTGCGCACATAAGCGCTATCGGATTATCTGCCTGACAATTTCCTTATAATTAAGACGGAATGAAAAGGCGGGCAAAAAGCCTTAGCAAAACGCCAAGATTTGGTGTCAGGAAATGAGACTTGTAAAAGTAAAGAGAAAGCAGGAAGAGAAGAATTTGGGAAGCCTCAAGCTCGTATTTACGCTGCTCAATGTATGCGAGATGACGCAGGAAGAAGGGGCAACAACGCTCGATTTCTACCAGATATATAACGTTACTGAGGTCTGGAATCTTCAGGAACAGTTGATTGAGTAACTAAGCATCTGTCGGGTCCGAGCAGATACGAAAGTTCCTGTTTAAGCCGTCTAATAAGTTCATATCAGTTTTAGATATTTCGAAGTCGAATATGTCAGCGTTCTCTTCTATACGGCTCTTTGTAACGGACTTCGGGATCGGCACAACACTATGCTGTACAGCCCATCGCAACATTATCTGGGCGGGCGATTTCTTGTATTTTTTTGCAATACCCACGATTGCACTATCACTGAGCGTCTTGCCACGACTAAGTGGACAGTAGGCCTCGAGCAGAATCCCACTAGATTTGCAGAATTCTAGCAGTTCTTTCTGATACAGGAACGGATTGAACTCTACCTGGTTGACAGCCGGCACAGTCTTTGAATCCTTTAGCAGTTCTTTAATGTGCCTTATGGTGAAGTTGCTCACTCCAATGGATTTGCAGAGGCCCTGATTCTTGAACTTTTCAAACATTTTCCATGTCGCCAGCCTTTCTTCCTCTGGCCAGTGTATCAGGTAAAGGTCGATATAATCTAAACCGAGCGTCTTGAGGCTGCCTTCTATGGCCGCTTCCGGGTCCGCATGCTGGGTTTCCCATATCTTGGTCGTTATGAAAATATTCTTCCTGTCCAGCCCACTTTTCTTTATGGCTTTTCCAACATCCTTCTCGTTGTTGTACATGTAAGCCGTGTCTATAAGCCTGTAGCCCACCTTCAGCGCATCCAGTAGAGCTTCCACGACATCGTTTCCTCTGGCTTGCCATGTTCCAAGGCCAAGGACAGGCATAGAGTTTCCGTCATTCAATTTTATCCTAGAATCAATAGTCAATGGCATTGCAATTATTTCGTTAAAGCCTTTTAATTTCTTCTTTATTCAGTCACTGATTTTTTAAAACGTATGCTACCCAAAGCCCTATGAGTTAGTGACTGCAGATGCTCTACATCTTCACCAACAGCTGTCAGATGTCCCATCTTTTGCCGCGGTTTTCTATGATCTTTCTTGTAATCATGAAAATAAACAGGCGGGGCGGAATCTGGTATTTCAAGAGTGCACGGGCCGTCGTAAACTGAAGGGCTCAGTATATTGCGCATGACTGCTGCGCTGTATAACATTTGGCTATTGCAAAGGCGCGTTCCGCTGATGGCTTTTAAGTGCCGTAAAAACTGTGATTCCTCGTAAGCTTCTATCGTATAATGACCGGAATTATGAACGCGCGGTGCCACTTCATTTATCATGACACCAGCGGGTGTAACAAACATCTCGATACCGAAAACGCCCACCCCATCAAACGCTTTCATGGTCTCGATCCCAATATCCCGAGCCTCAGAGTGTAGCCTTTCATTAACACGCGCAGGAACAATGGTAGTTCTTAGTATGCCACCATCGTGAATATTCTCACCAACCCGATAAGTAGCTATATTTCCAAGCACATCCCGCGCGACTATTACCGACACTTCCCTGTCAAAATTAACATACGGCTCGGCCATAAGTCTTCGATCTTTCAATTCCGCAAACACTCTGTCTAAATCATCCCGAGAATGCGCGACGTAGTTTCCCCGGCCGTCGTAGCCACCCGCTCTCCTCTTGAATACAACAGGGTATCCAAATTCGTTTCCTGCTCTATACAAACTGTCATCACTTTCCACAGGAAGAAAATCAGGAACCGGAAGCCCTCTACCCCGTAAAAAAGTCTTTTGATCGAACTTATCCTTTATTATGCGGAGTGATGCAGGAGAAGGATAAACAGGCTTGCCCATCCTTTGAGCACTTTCGAGCGCATCGACATTAACGGACTCTATTTCGTATGTAACTACGTCGGCCCATTCGGCAAGTTCTAATGTGCCGTCGAAATCTTTGATGTTTTTCGCTACATGGAAAGTCATGCCATATCTTCTGGCGAGGCGATAGGCTGAAGAATTTGGGTCTTCTCCAAGAATCCCGAATTCGTACGGAAGATGGCTATTGACTGCTGCTTGAATCATCATGCGACCAAGTTGTCCGTCACCGACAATACCCACTTTATGCATGCAAGGAGTTTATCGAAAACAAATAAAAATACCTCGTGGACATCCCCTTCAATTACAGAAAAATCACACAAAAAGCCTGGAACCATTCTTAAAGTCTATACGCTTATTTTTATGATGAAATACCGTCAATTCCATGGGGAGAAAGTATCAGAGGTAGGAATGGGCTGCTGGGCAATAGGCGGCAACGCACACGGCAACAGCTATGGCACAACGGACGATGCGGAAAGTCTAAAAGCCATCAAAAAAGCTGTTGCTATGGGCTGCAACTTCTTTGACACAGCAGACGTATATGGCCATGGGCATAGCGAGTCGCTACTTGGATTGGCGCTGCAAAAGCTGAGAAGCCAGGTTATGATAGCCACAAAGGTCGGCGGCTCGTACTTCTATGGCGGAGACTGGGGCAACATGAACTTTACTGGGGAGTACATAAATTTCGCACTGGAACAGTCGTTGATAAGACTGAAAACAACATATATAGATGTTTACCAGCTTCACAACCCGCAGCTGCATATGATCAAGGAGGGCGAAGTTTTCAAGCCGCTTAGGGCGTTGCAGAAGAGCGGCAAAATAAAACATGTTGGCGTTTCTGTATTCACGCTTGAAGAAGGCATAGCTGCATTGGACCACGTTGACAGCATTCAGTGCGTGTTCAACATCGTAGACCCGCGCAACTACGAGATGATGGAGACGGCCAAAAGAAGAGGAGTAGCAATAATCGTACGCGAGCCGCTGGCCAATGGGATGTTAACCGGCAAGTACAACGTCAAAAGCGCATTCGAGCAAGGCGATATAAGACAGATGCTGCCCAAGGACTACAGGGAGGGAATAACCGAGCTTGCAAGGGAAATAAGGGAAAAGTTTGCCGGCAGTCCATACACCGTGGCACAGATAGCCCTCAAATATATTCTGAACTTCAACTGTGTTTCAACTGTAATACCAGGCGCTAAAACCGAGCATCAGGCAGAGCAAAACATGGCGGCTTCCGACCTTCCTCAGCTCACCAAGGAAGAAATGGCATTTTTCGGCAGCTAATAAAGGGGAAATCAATTAAAACTGGGCTGGGAATGTAATAGCTATGAACAGAAAACAGTGGTACGCTGCCGCGACGATATTTTTTATCTTCACGCTGATGGCAACGCATTTTCAAATGTTATACACCGGCTTAGTCGCGGTATCAAATGTAGATTTCATGTTTCTGACAGCCAGGATGTACGAGATACTGCAAATAGTCCTGTTCATGAGTTTCCTATTATGCGTGGCATGCGGGTACCTTGAAAATAAGAAATGAAACGCCCTTAATACCTGCGACTAACTCGAAGTTGAGCTCCGCTCAACCTGAGTCGCCA
>CAYJUT010000042.1:0-6725 GCA_964373415.1 uncultured archaeon
ACAGCAGACTGATTTACGACCGCTGGCTGCAATGGCTGAGGAAAAATTACTAAGCAGCTCCGTTGAAATGCTCAAAGAAAAGCAGCGACGTAGACCTATACGTCTATTGACGTATAGGTCAGCTAGGAGTATTGTGGGAACACAATACTCCTCACGTCGCTGCTTTTCACTAGGTTTTCAACAGAGCCTACTAAGCCTTTTTCCTGGAAAGAAAAATCCTTAATGGAAAAATAACATATTATATTTCTGACTCACTGTCATTCGCAAATAAAAATATCCAATGGAAAAGAAAACTTATTACAATTATGGCTCGCTGGCGTTCGCATTATTTTGTTTTCTGGCTTTTATCCCAAATTTTCAGAATTTCTCTAGAGGAAACGACTGGGCTATAAGATTCTCCCAAAATATTGAGTAAATTATTTTGGTCTTTTAGTCCCTCATCAACACCGGAAACCAAATCCATTGGAATAATCGTCTTAAAACCTCGTTCTTCAGCCCCTAAAACTGCATACAACACACAGCATACAATCTCAACGCCAGTTATTATCAATGTCTCAATTTTATTTTTAGTCAAGAATCCTATGAATTCTTTATTTTGCCAGATATCAAAATTATTTTTTATAAACAGTCTATCTTTCGGCGGACTATAATTAAAATATTTTGCACCAAAACTACCTTTTACGCAGGGGATTTTTATTTTCCCTTTATATGCTCCAAAGGTTTCTATTTTTCCTGAAACTATTTCAGAATAATATTTTTTCTGTTGTTTTGTTAATTTCGATTCATCAAAAATTTGCTGTGTAAAGGCGACTTTTGCGCCTGATTTTTTTGCCTGTTCAATAAATCTGTAAACTCTCAATGCGCATGCCTTATTTTTTGAGCGTTTTCTTTTGAGCACGCTATTTTCGTGGCAAAAATCGTTCTGCAAATCCACAACTAGAACAAGAGTTTTTTTAGGGTCGATATCTCTAAAATCAAGTTTTTTCATATGTGTATTCCTCAAATTATTTTTTCCTTTACCAAAAAACTTTTCACTGTTTCATAAATTTTCCCGTGCCCCTCGGATGTAGGATGATCGCCGTCCTTGAGGAGAGGCTTGTAGTTGCCTTTCTTGAAAACCCCGTACGTGTCGATGAAATTTATCTTTTTCTTTGTACAAACTGACTTTATTATTCCGTTGTATTTTTCAATGTAAACATTCTTTGCGGAGAATTGCAGAGCCCATGGCAACGGGTTCATTCTTGATTCATCAGCCGGAGTCAGGCCCGTGAATATTATTTTCTTGGAGAATCTTGAGGCCAGTTCTATTATTTTTTCTATATTTCTTTCAAATGCTTTCTCGTCAACCCGCATCTTTTTTTCTTTGTTCAGAAAAAGGCAATCGTTGGTGCCAACAGAAAATATAAACACAAAATCCTTCTCGTCTCCCAGCCGCGATTTGGTTTCATGCTCAAAACGTTCCAGAATTTCTTCTGTCGTGTCGCCTGATACGCCAAGATTGTAGACAAGACAGTGGAATCCCTTATCCTTCATGTTTTTCCTGTCTATATATTCGCGAAGCCGCTGGACCCAGCCACCCTTCTCGTCCCATGCGCCGTAAGTTATGCTGTCGCCAAAAACCAGGATGTGCATATGTGTAATTAATCTAAAGCGTTTAAAATACCTATTTTTAAGCCAGGAAACAATATACGTGCAGATATGATGGAACTACTCTAAGGTGTAAATAGATGCCCATGCCAAAGCGCAAGAGAGAAGAACAGATAAAAAAACTCATTTCAAGAGAGTACAAGCTCTACAAGGATGAGGAACGCTTTGCTTCTTTGCCCAGAAATCTATACGAAAGGTCCTGCAACTCTGCGGAAAATATATTAAAAATAAAGCCTAACAAGAAAAGCGCGCAGAAGATGGAAGAGACAATAGAATTCGCGCACCTCAAGGTCACGCCCACTGGCATATCATCCCTTACAATACTCTTCATGCTAGTAACAATACTGCCAATAGTAATATTGATGGTGTTGCCGATACTCAATTTGCCGGGGCTTTCCTTTGGTTACGGTATTCTTGCCTTAATACTGGGTCTCTTCTTCACAATATATCTTTACACGTATCCCAAACGTCTTCGAAGGCGTTACGAGTCCGAGGCCGGATCGGAGCTTGTTACCCTAGTTCTTTACATCGCAATGTACATGAGGAACGTGCCGAATCTCGAAGGTGCCGTTAAATTTACGTCAGAAAATCTGGGCGGCATTCTTGGATACGAGATGAAAAAATTATTGTGGGATGTTGAGCTTGGCAACTACCTTTCCATGCAGGAGGCAATAAATGATTATGCTGGAAAATGGGCCGGGAACAGGCCGTTCATCGAATCTATCGAGCTTATGATAACATCGCTTAAGCAGGCTGGTGATCGGCGCATACAACTCCTGGACGAAGCGGTAAACATAATACTTGCCGGCAGCCGCGAGGAGGCGAGACATTTCAACCAGAACCTCAAGCTGCCTGTGATGGTTGTCCACGCGCTCGGTGTCGTGCTGCCTGTCATGGGCCTTGTACTGTTTCCTGTAGTTGCTGTGTTCCTGAATGTTTCAAGTGCAATTCTCTTTGTCGGCTACGACATATTCCTGCCGCTCATACTTTACTTTGTCATATCGGGCATACTTGAGACAAGGCCGGCAACATTCAGCAAAATAGACATATCAGAAAATCCAGATGTACCGCCACCTGGGAAATTCGTCAGCGGGAAAAAATATATGAAAGCCTGGCCCGTTGGACTTGCGGCAGGCGGAATCGTAATAGCGTTCGGCCTGTTTCTGTTGTTCAGCGAGCTCGCCACACCAGAGGATTTTGAGGGCATATTACCATCTCTTGTCATAGGTTTCGGAATATGTGTAGGGTTCGGAACTTACTACACCCTTCTATCAAAACAACGTCTCCGCGTACGAGAAGCTACAAGACAGATAGAGAACGAGTTTGCAGAAGCGCTCTTCCAGCTGGGAAACCAGATATCAGGTGGAGTGCCGATAGAACTTTCAATAGAACATTCGATGGACAGGATACAAAATCTGAAGATAAAAGAGCTATTCTCGCGCGCATTGAAAAATATGAGAACGCTTGGCTTCACATTTTCCCAGGCATTCTTCGACAAGGAATACGGTGCGATAAGATACTATCCGTCGAAACTGATAAAATCAATAATGCACACTGTTGTGGAATCCTCGAAGAAAGGCGTGAAGATAGCCTCGCTTGCAATGCTTTCTGTATCGCGCTACATGAAGGGTCTGCACGACACGCAGGAAGAGGTGCAGGAACAGCTGAGCGACACGCTAAACTCGCTGAAATTCCAGGTCTATTTCCTCTCGCCTCTTATATCAGGTGTTGTTGTCACGCTTGCAGTAATAATAATGAGAATACTCAGACAAATAGGCGAAAAGGTGACGGATCTTGGCACGGTCGATGTGCCGTTCCTCGCACAGTTCGGCGCTGTGCAGATAACCGCATTCGAGTTTATATTGATTGTTTCAATTTACCTGATAGAGACAGCTTTTATACTGGCCATGTTCATAAATTCCGTAGAAAACGGGCAGGATGATATCGGGCGCCAGCACATAACAGGCAACGCACTGCTGATAGGGTATGTTGTGTTCGCTGTCTGCATGCTAGCAACGCTGGTAATATTCGAGCCACTGATATCAGGCGTGATATGATTAATGGAAAATGTCATAGGGAATTTTATTATATACCTAAAGCAAATTGCCTACGAACTGTCCGCGCATTCCGCTTTGATAGCAGCGAAAAATCTATATAGTGCATAAGTCGGAATATATTAACATGTCGAAACTGCTGAGTGGCAATGCGTGGATGTGGATTGGTCTCGTACTTGTCCTGCTGTCGTTTTTCCTGCTCTATCAGATTCAGCAGAACAGCCAGAACTCGCTACAATCTGCGATAGAATTTTTTTATAATAGTTGATGAAAAATGGTATCAAAAATCGTAGAAATTGCAATTACCATAATAGTAAGCCTGATTCTCGTGGTTTCCATCTCACTCATAATATATTGGAAGGTTGCAAACGAGGCCGCCGCAAAAGGCCCGGGATACACAGATATAGTGCATGCAATACCACTCATGGCTGGTGGACTGGTACTGGGACGGAAAAAGGGCATAGAGCTTACCGTGAATCTTGTGGCTACCATAGTGCTATTATTGGTTGGTGCGCTTCTGGTGTTTCTTATTTTTGCCGGCATAGCCGCGGAATCCGGAAGCTCTACAGGCAATTTTTTCTACAGCATGTTTGATGCCATAATAAGGTCGATTCCGTTGGTGGGCTGATGGAAGAATATCCTCTGAATATGTTTGAAATGATTCTCGTGGTCACAATACTGGTGGTCATCGTAAGCGCTTTTTTTGGAACGCAGAATCTGCAGGCGGCTGTCCATCGGAATCTTACGCAGCCGCTTGTATTGACAATAATAAGCGCCGATGCCGAGATAGCGAGGCCTGAAGTAATAGGCGGCACGTATTTTTATGATGTTACTGTCGTGTCAAAAATGGTTGTTGCAGGAAATCTGAAAGAGGGGCAGAATGTGATTGCCATAATCAAATTCAAGGATCATAGCCAAAGGGCCAAGGTGGACGGAAAAGTTTTTTTCACAATAAAGCCTGAAGATGACATAGTCGAACACAAATTTCATGTAAGTTTTTCAACTGATGTACCGCCGATAACTGCGCATGACGTATTCAGCGACGAACTTAGGGAGAACCAGCAAATACTTATAAGAAGCGGAACGGGCGCCGCGCTTGTGTCCGTGAATGTGGATAAATCATGGAACCTGATAGATCCCCTTAATGGCTTTTCTGTTTGCGAGGCGACTTTCAGGCTTGAAGGTGGCTGTGTTCCGTGGAAGATAAAATACACGTACCCGCCAATGACCGGATGCGAGGATGAAACCAACGCGCAATGCAGACAATCCGTAGATCTCTGCAACGGCATAGCCACAATACAAATTTTTGGCAAGCCCGACTGCGCTTCTAACAAGGTAACTGCACAGGTGGAGTATGAGGGCGGCGAGAAATTCGACGCGGGTGAAATTATTTCTGTAAGCTTCTGGAAAGCCGGCTGCCCGTATGAGAGCGATGACCATGATAGGATGAAAGTACAGTGCGAAGATTACAGGGTAGGCGGGGACGACATAAATGCTGGCATAGTCAAGCTTTGACGTCTGATACACCAAAGCAGATGGCTTATTTCGATTTTAGTTGGGCGAAAGAACATCGATGTCTATTTGTCAATTGTCATAGCTCTACAAGGAAACAAACGGGATACAAGGAAGAATTAAAAATTCTTCCTGTACAGAAAGAACTTCGTTCTTTCTTGTATTAATTCCTTGTAAGCTATACATGGTTATAGTAAACCAAGTAAAGGTTCTCCATGTATGTGAACCCAGAAAACATGTCGGGATTCTTTTCTGGTTCACTATAATAACCGTGCTTATCGTCTCCACATTGCTTATCAAAACATTTATTTAGGGTAAGCCACATAAGTCTCATATCTGCAACCATCATTCACGATGGTGCATATTATAAATGATGGTTGAGGTCCAAGGAAATCATCTGGTCTTGATCGTCTAGGCGGTATCCTTGAATGGGCGGGGAAGACGAAACAATAAAACTTGTGCTTTACATCGTCGTGATGATTATTGTGATATACATAGGCATTGGACTTGTTCTGGGATTCAATCCAAGCGAATGGACAAGAAAATTATCTTCGACTACATTCACGTCTGGAAAAATAGGCGTTACCCAGGACTTGGAAAAAAATACTGTCATAGGTTGTTTGCAAACGGCTTATCTTGTCACGCTCAAGGACATGAAATTCGACATAAAACCCGGCCTTGAGACGCAGGACGGCAAACTACAATTCATAGTCGTCATGGATTTCAGAAACTTGCTGTTTATCGGAAGTGACAATGACTACAATGAAATAATAAAATGCCCATTAGACGGCGGCGAGTTCAAGTGCGGCGACAAGACATTAAGCTTTGACCTCCGGAACACCGGCGGTCTTGGTGAAAAGGAGGTATTTCATTTTACCACATGGTACGCCAGACCTGTGCTTGTGGATGCAATAAAATCTCCGGAATTCTGCGAGGACACGCCATCCGGCACTGTCTGCTCGCCAACGTCAATTTCAAAAATACTTGACAATTACGGCCAGCTCTACCTGTCATCCTTTGATGTAGTAAAAGATAAAATAAATACGGTTGAGTGCAATAAAAACGAATGCGAGAAACAGGCCGATGAAAGTGACTGTAAAAGCACCGCAAGATGTTATTGGCACGGTTTTAATGGCTGTGAACTGTGTCCGACATCCACAACCTGTGGTGATTACGATGGTTATGCGTGTTCGCAATGTGCTATACCAAAGGCAAATTGCAAACCGGGTACGTTTTATGGTTGCAATATTCCTTAGGTGATTGAATGGATTTCACAATAAGTACAGTGTTTTATCTGGTTGCCGGTATTTTGATACTCGGGATTATCATACTTATTTTAACGTATTTTAACAGCGGGGTGCAAAACAATATTGCACTCATGCTTGGCTTGCTTAAATGACCGGTGTTTGAAAATGAAATATGCCAAATATAATAAATATTTCTTTTCAAAACCTTGTGGTGTTTGAAAATGAAATATGCCAAATATAATAAATATTTCTTTTCAAAACCTTG
>CAYJUT010000043.1:0-6702 GCA_964373415.1 uncultured archaeon
TCTTTTTATTCTAATACTTTCTAATTTCATTTGGGCAGAAAAATTAGAATTTCTTTTATAACTTCTCCAGTTGTTTTATTTTCCGTATTAATTTTTGTCCCGTAATCGAGCCGGGAAACTAAATCATAAACGGCTTTTGTAGCAGCCCTCCCATAAGGTTTTTCTCTCCTTCTATCCCGCTCAATGCAAACGGCAAGAGGAGCCTTAAGCGTAAAGATACAGAATTTGCAGTTCAGGCTGTTTTTTAAATATAATATCTGACTTTTGTAATAAAAGTTGCCATCGAAAATTATTATCTTGCCACTTTTCAGCTCGGTTTTCATTTCGTTGACAATACTTTCGGTTGCTTTTATGAATCTCTTGACAGGAATTCTATTCTCTTTTTTATCCACTTTATCCAATCTACTTTTCATAAGAAGAGAATCTATTGATATGTACTTTCCAGCAAGTTTTTTGGATAGCTTCTTAGATATTTCGGTTTTGCCGACTCCGAGAGGACCCCTAATGATAACGCAATAAGCCATTTTAATTACTTATGAATTCAGCTTAAAAACCATTGATTCAATAGTTTAATTATGACACAAATCGAAGTAACGTTTTTAGGAACTACGGCAGGCGTGCCGACCCCACAGCGCAACCACGCGTCGCTCTATATAAGATACCAGAGCGAGAACGAGCACTGTTTTTTGTTCGATTGCGGAGAAGGCACGCAGAGACAAATCTTTGCCAGTGGCCTCAATTTCATGAGAATCAACGACATCTTCATAACCCACTGGCACGCGGACCATTTTGCCGGCATTCTCGGGCTGATGGAGACGATGAACCTTGAGAAACGGACCAAGCCGCTTAACATATTCGGTCCGGAGGCCGACAGGTTTGTTGAGGGTCTTCTTGACCTCGGGTACGCGTCAAAGAAGTACGACGTGATAGCACAGCCTGTTCCTTTCGAAGGCACTGAAATAACAACCCTCGTTGACAATGACGAGTTCTCTATCTGCTCGATACCTGCCAAGCATGGCATACCGGCCGTTGCTTATGCGTTCGTGGAAAAGGACAGGATAAAAATAGACAAGGCAAAGGCAAAAAAGCTAGGGCTGCCAGACAAGGGGCCGATATTCAAGAAAATAAAAGAGGGTGGCTCTACAAAATTCAAAGACAAAGTGATAAAGCTGGAGGACATCGCAAAAATCGAGCGCGGGAAAAAATTTGTATATTCAGGCGATACCATGCCGTGCAAAAATCTTGTAACGTTGTCCGAAGGCGCCGACTTGCTTGCACACGACTCCACATTCTTCGAGGAGGACGATGACAACCACAGGCATACGAGCGTCGGCGACGTGCTCAAGCTTGCCGAGGAAGCCGGAGTGAAGCAGCTCATACTTACTCACATCAGCCGCCGCTATCAGGACCTCGAGAAGATGAAGGAAAAGATAGAAGGCCACCCAAACGTCAAGATCGCGAAGGATTTCATGAAGGTTGTTATAGATTAACTCCTTTCTTTGGAAAAGAAAGTAGCTACCAGTCAAAGAAACATATTAGCCAGATGCACAAACTACAGAAACAGTAGAAAACGGGCGGTTGTTTTTAAATTTAATTTCAATTATGCCACATTTTGCGAGTTTGTATGCATATTCAATAACTTCTTTATCACCATAATCTAACAGCCAGAATCTCACTTTCTTTTGGGCCAATATTGATACGTTTCTATAATTTTTGCGTAGTAAATTGTAAGATTTGTTGAAGTTCGACCAGTGCGGAACTAGCATTAGTAATCTCCCGTCTTTCTTTAGACATCTTTTCGCTTCAACTATTGCACGCCTTATAATTGCCGAGCCGTCTCTACCGCCGTTCGTTGCCAGGTAGATGCCTTCAGGCATGCTAAAATTATTTTTTTGTGAATAGGGAATAGCTGGAGGATGCACTGTAATAACATCGAATGATGCGTCACTAAAGGGCTCAAATAAATTTCCCAGACGTTCCTGAACTACTGCTTGATTCCTAACCGCATTGTCTCGTGCAACTTTTATGGCATCAGGATTTATATCGGAAGCTACAACATAAATATTCGGCACAAATTTGGCAACGGCAATGGCAACAATGCCGCATCCCGTACACACATCTAACATCTTTTCACCAGATTTGACATTCTTTATAACAGTTTCTGCTAAAAGCAAGCTGGCAGGCTTGGGAGGGTAAACGCTAGGGTTGGAAACATCAAAATTAATACCTTTCCAAGAAAAATATTTTTTCATCTTGTGCACCTTAATACTACATGATATTCAATATTCGCCGCTTCAATGAACTGAATTTCCTTGAAAGTTTTATTTCTTCATTTCTAGGGCGTTTAAACTTGACATTAAATTCGTCTACAAACTTCCCGTCTCTCATAATAATTATCCTGTCCGAGAGAAATATCGCTTCGTCTATGTAATGTGTGACAAAAACCATTGTCTTGTGATCTTTTTCCCACAGGTCAAGAAGCCATTTCTGCATCCTGTCTCTTGTATAAATGTCAAGCGCGCCAAAAGGCTCGTCCATCAAAACTGTTTCAGGGTTCGGTGCAAATGCACGTGCAATTGCTACCCTTTGCCTCTGACCGCCTGACAAGTCTGACGGATACTTGTTTGCATGGTCTTCCAGTTCAATCAATTTAAGATAGTGAGAAATAATGCCGTCCCTTTGCCCAGGATTTTTATTGTGAAGTCCGAATTCTATATTCTCCTTAACATTAAGCCAAGGAAATAGCGAATAGTCTTGGAATACAAACCCTATGTTTTTTGCAACACTAATTTTGCCTTTGTGGCTGACAAACCCCGCTAGTGCATTAAGGAAAGTTGTTTTCCCGACCCCGGATTTGCCTACAATTGATATGAACTCTCCCTGCTTTGCATGAAAATCTATTGAGCTAAGTATTTTCTTGTTTCCCAATTCAACTTCTAACTTGTGCACGTCAATGCGATGCGTCATATTTTCTTCACCCATGGAAAATATTTCTTAATCATGGCTGTGAAAAAGAAATCCGCAAAAGCTCCTAGTATCCCTAACATAACCAGTGCTGCAATCATCTTGTCTATCCTATAGTTCAATTGCGAGATGGCTATCTGGTAACCTAGACCTGCGGAGGCTCCGGCTAGCTCGGAAACAAAAACCATGATAAATGCGAATGCAATTCCTATGCGTATGCCTGTTATTATGAAAGGTAGCGCGGCCGGGAAAATTATTTTAGTGAACTTTCTCATTGTAGTGCATGAAAGGCTCTTTGCTGCACGCAGATAATTTTGAGGGACATTTCGTGCACCAATGTGAGCGCTGACCCATACGGGAAAGAAAACAGCAAAGCTTATGGAAAATAACTTGGCAGGCTCGCCTATGCCAAACCAAACTATAACTAACGGTATTATTGCAACAGGTGGAAACGCCCTTAATATGTTAAAAATAGGGGATATAGTATTATCAATGGATTTTATTCTTCCTGCTGCAAGCCCGGCTAAAACTCCAATAACCGAGCCTATGATTAACCCAGCAATTACACGCCACAAGCTTGTAAATACATCGCGAAATAATTCACCGCTTTTCGCCATCTCAACAAGCGCTGACGCCCAAGCTGTTGGCGGCGGAAATAAAGTTATATTTACAATTCCAGACTTGGAAATGAATTCAAGAAATGCAAGTAAAACAATTATGGGCAATAAAAAAGATAGTGCTCTGTTCATAGTATCACCAGAAATTAAGAATCAGAAAACCCCAACATTTTCCGGTTTCACAGATTTCAGGGCAGAATCGTAAATGAATTCTTTGAAATTTGGTATCTGAGTTTCTGGCGTTACCTTGCCCGTTTCCTTGGCCCACTGGGCTTCTGCATTAAGCTGCTCCAGAAGCTTGTTTGTCAGTTCTGGATTGTGAGAGAATTTATCCCAAATCCCGTCAATTGATGTTTTGTCTAGATTTGTATTTTTCATCAATATGGCTTTTGCCTCATCAGGATTTGACCTGATAAAGTCCGAAGCTTCAACCAGCGCTCTGATTAGCTTCTTTACAGTCTCGGGGTTAGAATCAACCCATTCTCTTTTTGCGCTGAGAACATAAAACTCTGTGTAAAGCTTTTCGTCGCCGAATACAATTGCATCGTCGCCCAGCTTCTGTTCTGCAAAGAATGCAAACGGGTCATATATGGCAACTGCGTCAACGCTTCCGCTTGCCAACGAAACTGGCATGTCTTCAGGCTTCTGACTTATCAATTCCACATTAGTTATATTGTAGTATTTTAGAAAATTGTACGTGTAAAATTCAGGCCCGCCACCAAAAGATGTCGCTAATTTTCTTTTTTTCACGTTGAAATATTCCTGAGGCGTATCAAGCTCGCCGTCTTTAGCTGCAACTACACGCACTTCATTTTTTTGTCCTTTGGCAAGCTGCGTAATAACATAAAACTTGTTCCCCTGCATAGAAGATAATGTTACAGGAACTTCGCCGCTGGCAGCAAGGTCAAGCGATCCTGAAAGAAACGCCTGCAGTGCGAACTTGCCTGCTGTAAAGCCCTGCAATTCAACATTCAGGCCTTCTTTTTCAAAGAATCCCTTCTCCTCGGCGACCATTAAAATTGTGCTTGCAGGGCCTATCTGCATGCCTATCTTTAGGGGTTTTTGATCGGCAACAACTTTACCTGTAACCGAAATAGAATTGAAATAGAAAATACCAGCCAATGCTACAACTAGTACGGCAGCGATTAAGATAATTATTTGTTTTGATTTCATTGCCACACATCCGTCATCTTTTTTCATAAACGTCTCGGAGAATTTCTCTAGGTATTCCGCTCTCTGCCATTTGCAAATCTGGAGTGCTGCCTAATTCCATGGCATACAAATGGTGTTCAAACGCTAATTCGTTGTAGTTACTTATCGCATTTCTTACAGCTTTTAGTTTTATTGCAGCTGATCTGAAAATTTCATCTTGTTCCATATTTCACACCTCATTATATATTTACACCCAAAATTTTTGTTTTGGATCCGTATATCTTTCGAAATCAGTTACTCTCTGTTCGCTGAAAGATACGAACCTGTGATCCTTGTACACAACTTCATGTATGTAGTCGGGTTCCATTTTCCTATTCAAAGATGCCGAATCCGCGCCTGCTTGCAATAGAGTTAACGTATCTTGCACCCCACATAACATCTTGTCGTCTCTGTAGCCAGGCGCCCTCATTCCGGCCTTCGCTTTTTTTGCCTCTTCAACCAGCATGTCAGCACTTGTTTTCATTTTTCAACACCCCACTATGATACTACTTTATAGTGACTTTAGAATTAATAACAGGGTAGTCCAATGACTGGAAGACTATATAAGGGACTGTGACAGATTATAATTATGCTAGAGGATAAACTGGAGAAGGTCGGGATTAGCAAGGCGGAGGCTAAATTATATTTGGCGCTGACGCGGCTCGGCTCTTCGGCTACGGGCCTTATAATAAGGGAGACAGGCCTGAGGAAATCCACGGTTTACGAGAGCCTGGGCAGACTGATGGAGAAAGGTCTCGTAAGCTACGTGATAAAGAACAATATAAAATTCTTTGAAGCCTCCGATCCTGAAAGGCTCGTAGATTTTATAGATGAACAAAAGCGTGAGCTGGAAGAAAACAGGGATGATATAAAGAAAATTATGCCTGATTTGAAATCCATGGGAAGTCCTCTTAAGCCGCATGCTGAAGCACATGTCTTGATTGGGGTGGAAGGATTCAAGACAATGCGCCGCGATGTTTTGAAACATGCAAAAGGCGAACATCTTCTTTTGGGAGCTATTTCACGCGAGCCAGTGATAATGCCGCAATTTTGGACATGGTTCAACCGTGAACGAGTAAAAAGAAAAATAAAGATGCGTGTTCTTCACCAGCAAAATACAAAAGAAAAACCTCTAAGCGCTGGAGACATGGAGATGAAATTTCTTCCAAAGGATATTACAATACCTGCCGTGATTAACATTTATGGCGACAGGGTTGTGAGTCTTGTATGGAAAGACAGCAATCCTATTTGCTTTATGCTCATAAACAAGGATATATCAGACAGCTACAGGAAATATTTTGAAGTATTGTGGAAAATTTCCAGCAAGAAGGTGAAAGAATGAGGCGTATTATACTCGACACAAACATATACGAATTTATGCTTAAGGAAATGGACGCCGAAACATTGCATACTATTGCAATTCAGAAAGAAATAATTATATATGGAAATGAAATTATACGCAAGGAATTGAGGAACACCCCTAAAGAAAAGATAGGACTCTTGGGTACAAAATTAATAAAATTAAGAACTGCATTGCTTGGTGTGTACGGGGGCAACATTTCTAAAGATAAAATTATTAACGACTTATTAATTGTATCTTTTGCGAGTATTAAAAAATTAGATATAGTAATATCCGAGGACGTAAGAAGCATGCTTTCAGACGCTGCTAAACATGCATATGCTATCGTTAATGAAATAGAAAACCTAAGAGTGCCCAGTTTTATCCGGTTTGATGAATTTTCTAAAGAAATCAGGAGGTATGTTTCTTGATAAGCCTGCCCAATGCACGCATGGATTCGCGATCATTGCGCACTTCATCCACAAGTTTCCAAATACGTTTTGTTTTTTTAGACATAACTACCGGTTACATATAATATTTCAAATATTTATAGTTAACCCAGAAAAGAATCTGGACATGTTTTCTGGGTTA
>CAYJUT010000044.1:0-6623 GCA_964373415.1 uncultured archaeon
TTTCTCATAATCATTTCTTCCTGCTTACCAGATAGTCGGCAAAAAATTCAAGGATTTCGTGCAGTTCGAGCGGGAGTTTCTTTATTGTTTTCTGCGATTCGTCTTTGAGTTCTTCCGCTTTATTTTTCGCGTATTCTATTGATCCATATTTCTCAAAAAGTTTTTTAACTATAAGCACGTCGTTATCTGTGGTCTCTTCCGGGGCCTTGTGAAGTATGCGCATCATTTCTTCCTTCTCCTCTCTGTCGCATTTGCCAGCGCAGTGGATTACAAGTATGCTCTTCTTGCCTTCCTTTATGTCGCGTCCTAATTCGCCCCGGCCCTTGCCTTCTGTCATGTCAAGCACGTCGTCTGTTATCTGGAACGCTGGGCCAATGTGCCAGCCGAACTCGACTAGGCGCGGTATGAGCTCTTCACGCTTGGCGAGTATCGCCGCGCCCGTCATTGCAACAGTTAGATAGTGGCCGGTCTTGCTCATTACCATGTCCATGTAATCCTTTTCTGTCGGATTGCCGTTTCGCATGTTTATGTCCATCGTCTGGCCCTCTGACGTCCTCAAGGAGGTAGTTACCATCGCATCCACAAGTTTCAGTATTGTTGCGTCATCAACACCATAGTTTTTCGACCTGAGAATGAGCTCGAAAACCTTCTGTGCCATATAGTCGCCGACGTTTATGCCGTGCGCCAGTCCATATTTTACCCAGACGGTCGGTTTGTCCCTTCTTACTAGGTCTCCATCCATAATATCATCGTGCACGAGAAACCAGTTATGCAACAACTCGCACGCGGCAGCAAAAGGTAGTATTCTGTCACCTTTGCCGCCCAGCGCTTCGTATGTTGCTATTGCAAGTATCGAACGCAGCCGCTTTCCGCCAGTTTCCATGTGGTATTCTATCGCATCGTGAAGATTAGGTATGCCGCCATTAAAAACGGCCTTCATCTCGTCGTCTATGAGATGATACTTCTCTCTGGTGAGCTTTTCTATGTCAATCATATGAAAAGTTTATGCAAAAACCTTAAGAAGAAAGTGTGCGCTACTTCAGATATGCCAATAACTGTCTTATGACAGTCTCACGTCTTTCTGTAAGCGCAAGAGCATCAAGCCTCGCATTGTCAAAACTTTTATAATCACGGTCAAAATGTTCCAGCTCTTTTGGTCTGTACGGAATCCAGCCGCGCTGCCATTTGTACGCCCTGAAGAGTTCCGGGTTGTCCGGCGTGTGCACTACAATAGTTTCCTCTGTTCCATCACCGTCTAGGTCTCTGTAATAAATGCTGTCCTTGTCACGGCTTCTGATATTCGTGTCCGCTCGTACGTACATGGCTCCATTCCAAGCGTATATTCTCCTTTCGCCATTCATCTGAAATAGCTCAACTTCTATACAGTCGTCTTTACCTATGTCCGTCTGGATTATTCTGCTGATTTTCCTCTTCGGGTCATCTCTATAGCTCAATGAATCCTGGAATCTAGAAAATAGATTGCCACTGCTTCTGTCCAATATATTCAAGTTTGAGTACCCGTTGCCATCTGAAATGACAAATATCGACGGGCGTCCGTTGCATTTAAAATCTACCTCGGCCCATGTCACAACAGGAAATTTTGGCAACGCCTTCTGTATTTCACTCTTAAGCCTGGCATCGTGGACTCCCGTGTTTGTGCATGCTGCGAAAAAGGATAGAAGTGAAGCGGCGATAAATCGTCTCATTATTTTTCCTCCAATATTAAAAATAAATTTGCAGTGATAGGGGCAGGTATTTCCGTCACGCCCGCCGGATGCGTCCCGCTATGACCCCTGATGTTTGAAAACATGTGAATTTCCCTTCTGCTTCCGCCGACCGCAAATTCCCTGAAGCTATTACGGAAATCATTTACATGGTCGTTATCCACGTTCCAGCCTGGTGCTCTGTCGTCGAAATAGACAGCCACGCCAATATCCTTGGGACCTACGTTGTTGTGACCCTTGAATCCGTAAAACTGGAAGTCTATGTAACCGTCTCCGTATGGCCTGCGGCTTCTGCCGCTCTTGAATTTTACAGTCCCGTCAAAATTATTCCCAAACCTGTTCAGGAATTTCGAGAATTCTGCGAATGCCCACGGCGAAGACCTGTTGCTTACTTTTCGTCCTCTCAAGTCCGCTTTCAGGAATTCCGTATATTTTAGGAGCCCTTCACGACTGAACGAGCTGTAATATTTAATGAACCCAGGACCAGTCAGTATAAAGCCCGGGCCGTTGGAGTATAGTTTGTAATCACCCTCGGTCAGTTGTAGCCTGCTGTTTGCTGGCGGCGTGGCATCGCTCCTTAGTGTTATTACATCATTATCTCCGTAACCCATGAATATCGGCCTTATGGTCCCCCTTAATCCTTGGCTGTTTATGTCGATATCTGCGCTTATTGGATCGGGAAGGTCGCTTATAAAATTTATGACAGTTGATACGTAACGAATTTTTCTGCTCGCATTTGCAACGTTCTTGCGCTCGGCAGCAGCTGTCAATCCTGCGTAATAGTTTAATTCCCACCTGAATTCACGCACTAGAGTTCTTACCTGCTCTTCGTACGTCCCGGCAAGCGGTGGTTGTGCCCTGCCGGTTTTTGCATACAGGGAACTCCCTATTGTGTTAACAAGCGAATAATTGGCCACACAGTCCGTATATTTTGCATATTCAGGCCCCAGGTCTTTTCGAATGTCTTCTCTGATAGCCATCAGCCTGTCTATTTTTTGTTGATCGGAAAGCGATCTATTAAGCTCCGTGTCTCTTGTTACCCTAACGGCTCTACTGGCTATGCCAGAAATTTTATAGGCGCCGCCTGTTTTTATCATAAATTCGCCGGCGCATCGCGATCTTTGCTTTGCATACAGGCTTTGCTCGTAAGTCTGCTGGCTGGAAACGTCCGAGTAAAGCAAACCAACCAGGACCGCCGTATTAGCCAACCGATTCAACAGTCCCATATCTTTGGTTTATCTGTTAAATTTATAAGCTAAAACTCAGCGATAAAATTTGGCGCTTTCTTAGCATAAAAATCTTAAAATACGCCCAAGCTTCATATAGTTCTAAGAGAATCAGGCAAAGTTGGGATGAATGGACTAACTTTGGCCTAGAGAGGGATTTACTTATGTCAGCACCATACAGGAGAGGGTACACGCACACCAAGTCAAAAGGACATGAATCGACGGTGAACTGCGGCTTCTGCGGCAGGAGCGTTCCCAGATGGAAAACGTTCGTGCAATACAGGGGCTTCAGGATAAGTGATCCTTCTCTAAGAAAACAAATAGATATGAGGCGCGTCAGCGGTTTCCAGTCCAAGATGTACGTCTGTCCCTCTTGCGCACGTTTCCGCGGTATAGTAAAGGTGGGCAGGTCAAGGAAATCCCGCCGCGGCCCTTAATGGAATATTCAAAAGATGACCCATACCTGGTCATCGTACATTTATTGAAAGTGATGACATGCTGGATAAAATAAAGGGCATGAAAAAACCAAAGTTGCGGGGCTTGTTGTACACGAAGCTCCATCACGAGGAGCCGCAGCGGCCGCTGACAAGGGCTGGCCAACTCCTTGTCAGCATGAGAAAGGGCGGCCATCCCAAATTCGACATATCGCCAGCGAGATCGTTCATAACACTGCCGCCTTCGTCCGAAGTAAGAACCACAAGCATCTTATACCCGCTAGTAAAGCCCTACGCCTATGCCAACATAAAATATGACGCAAATGAGGGCACTCTTGTTTACGACATTATAGAGCCGAAACTTAACGAGAATGAGACTTACATTCTTAACAAGCTGCGGGACGGCCTTATACAGATAATAGACGTAAGCCTTGGTGACATAAAAGACAGAGAAAAAATGATGCTTTTCCTTGAGAAGAACATAGAGCGGCTTCTTGACGAGTACAATTTCAAAATAAGCCCGAAGGAATACGTAAAGATAATGTATCACATATTCCGCGATCTTGTCGGCCTGAACAGAATAGAGCCTCTGCTGAACGATCCTTACATAGAAGATATTGGATGCCTTCCGGAGCATGAAGAGGTTTTTGTAAAAACCGGCGGAAAAATAAGGCTTATGACAATAAAGGAACTTGTCGGGCTTGACAGCAGTAATAGTACAGAGATAAAAATACCGGGCAAGAATATACAGGCACTTTCATTCAATCCAACCACAATGAAATCGGAATATAAAAATATAAAGGGTTTTCTTAAAAAAGAAAATAAACACGGGTATTATTTTGATATAAGGACGGAGGGTGGCAATCACATAAACGTAAGTCCTGACCATCCTATGATAGCATTGAATAAAGACGGCACATCGGTAAAAAAAGCCTCGGAAATCAGGGGCGGCGAATACATCTTAAGACTAAAAAATTTAAGTAACGGGGTTTCTGAAGAATCCATAGACCTGATCGACGAACTTTCACGCATAAACGCCAACTACAGGGTTAAAGGCGCAAACATTCTTCTTGATTCTGTTGCCGAAACATCTAAAACCTTGGGCGTGGACAGCAGATTGATTTCCTTATGGAAGCAAAGCAATTCCATTCCCGTATGGGCATATTTGAAACTCGAAAAAGACAAGTCATTCAGAAGATCGCTTAAGGTTAGCGTTGGCCAGGGCGTTAAGAACTGGATACCTGCTGTAATAGAACCAAGCGAAGATTTGGCATTTTTTATTGGCCTGTTTCTTGCCGAAGGGTATTACGAAAGTGCAGGAATATCGTTTGCTTTCGGTAAGTATGAAAAAGAACTGCACTCGTTGACATGCGACCTAAGCAGGAAGATTTTCGGAGTGACTACAAATATAATAGACCATAAGACGTCTTCAGTTGTTTATTGCGGCGGAAAAATACTTAGGATACTGTTCGAAAATATATTAGGAATAAAGGGGCAGTCCGAGAATAAGCGGATACCCGAGATAAGTTATTCGTGGAATGATGGCATGTTAAGAAGCCTTGTAAGAGGCTACTTCCTTGGCGATGGCTATATTCGCGTCTCTGACAAGACAAAAAAAGCCGTTATGGCGACTTCAAGCAAAGAACTCACCTTGGGCGTAAGATACATACTATATAGGCTTGGTATATTTACACGCCTTGACAAGAGGGATAGAAGGTTCGCGAACACTTGGGAAATTTCACTCGAACACGGGGCATCACTAGGCAAATTTTCACGCGAAATACTCGGTAGTTCAATAAATACGGCGTGTCATAGTTCCCAAACAGAACTTTATCCAAGTTTTCTTTTTAATTCCAGCGATTATAATGGCACACGGAGAAAAATCATTAGTAATAGAATTAGGAATGACGGCAGGCTGGGCCTTAAATTTGCCGTTAATTCCACAAGTGAGTTGATCCATAAGCTGATTGCCGGTGATGTCCATCCTGTAAAAATAGTTGAAGTAATGAAGGTCGCGTATACAAAGCCGTTCTACGATATTGAGGTGGAGGACAACAGCAACTTCATGCACGGCGATTTCATATTTACACATAACTGCGACGGCATCGGCGTCCCTGTCTATGTGGTGCACCAGAAGTTCGGCTCGGTAAAGACCAATATAATTTACACAGACGCGAAGGAGTTGCGCGAATTCGTGACTAAGCTGGCTGAAAGATGCGATAGATACATAAGCTATGCAGACCCGCTGCTGGACGGAACATTGCCGGACGGCGCAAGAGTACAGGCGTCTCTTGCCAGCGACGTGACGACACGCGGCCCCACATTCTCGATAAGAAAATTCAGGGAAGAGCCCCTCTCGCCTGTGGACATGATGAGGCTTAACACAGCGTCGTCTGAAATGCTCGCGTACCTGTGGTACATGATGGAGAGTGACATTAACATAATGATAGCCGGAGGCGTAGCGACTGGCAAGACGAGCATGCTGAACAGCATATCATTCTTTATCCCGCCCGAAGCAAAAATAGTAAGCATAGAAGACACTCGTGAATTGAATTTACCCCACGAGAACTGGATACCCGGCGTCGCGAGAACAGGATTCACAAGCACTAAAGTCGGCGAGGTTACGATGTTCGAACTTTTGCGTGAGTCATTCAGGCAGAATCCTGACTACCTGATAGTCGGAGAGGTAAGAGGCAAGGAAGCATATGTAATGTTCCAGGGCATGGCATCCGGGCACCCGTCAATATCCACCATGCACGCGGGCGGCGTGGATGACCTCATGAAAAGACTTCAGACAAAACCGATAAATCTTTCTGTCGGCCTGATAGAAAGCCTTGACATGGTAATAGTCATGGTGCACGCCAGGGAAAAGGGCAAATCGGCAAGGCGTGTGAAGGAAATAGTGGAGATAGAAAGCATAGACATAAATTCCGGCAAGCCGCTGACCACGAAATCATTCGTCTGGCTGCCGGCTGATGACAAGTTCGAATACAGGGGCAATTCATGGCTGATCAGCAAAGTTTCCGCAGAGAAGGGCATACCAGTTAATGTAATAGCGAAGGAAATATTAAAGAGAAAAAAACTCCTTACATGGCTCGATGAAAACAACATAACAACCATGAAGGAAATCGCCAAGTACACGTCTCTCTACTACAGGGACCCCGAAAAGATATCGAGGCTTCTCGCCGGGGAAAAGCTTCAGAAGGAAGATCAATAACCATCATTTTCAATCACCAACA
>CAYJUT010000045.1:0-6468 GCA_964373415.1 uncultured archaeon
GATGAGTTATGTAAGGAAGAGCGTTCTAAGTTCTAAGAGAGGTTCACTATAAAAAGAAGTCTGGTGAAGTATCGTTTGCAAAGAGCCTGAATGTTCATTGAGATGGTGGTTATGGCAGATGTTGAAAATTTTGAGCGCAATAAGAAGAAGTACAAGGGCTACAAGAAGGGCGTTCATAGGAAGTTCAAGAAGAAGGGCTGGAACAAGATTTAGCAAATTAAGATAGGACGCTGGGCTGTCGTACCAAGGCAAAGGCGTTGGACGGGTTTATGAAAAGAACTAAAAACGCGATTTCTCTCTGTATCAAGGCAGATAGGAATCTGTAATAAAATTCAATAGTGGCAATGAATCCGGGATCCTGTCGTTGACAAACCCGCGGCTTCGTGCAAAAGACTTCCAAAGAAGTCTTTTGGCGACTCAGGTTGAGCGGAGCTCAACTCCGAGTTAGCCGTGGGTTATATTACCAACGATTTGATATTTAGCTACAGGCTCATAGAAAACTACTTTTTAAGTCTGCATTTCCAATCTTATTCCGATATCAATGCCATTCAAATTTCTCGAGAAAATTGCGATAGCTGATATAGCTTTTGAAGTTACCGCGCCAACTCTTGACAGGCTTTTCGAGGACGCGGGCATGGCAGCAAGCGACATAATGGTCAATCCCAAGACAGTGAAACCGAAGCTGAAAAAAACACTGGAGATATCCGCTGACACGCTCGAGAACCTCATGTACGATTTCCTTAGCGAGCTGATTTATCTAAAGGACACAAAGGGTCTTTTGTTTAACAAATATTCCATAAAAGTCAAACAAGTCAAGAATGAATGGACACTTTCTTGCATGGCTTCGGGCGATAAGATAGACCGCAAGCGTCACGATTTGCGCAACGATCTGAAAGCGATAACAATGCATATGTTTGTCGTTGAGCAAAGAGGAAGAGAGTGGTACGCAAGGGTTGTTGTTGATATCTGACTTATAGAAATTTGTTTGGTTCACTATATCTGGAAAGCTCTTCCGACTTCAAATATTCCCTTACTCTTCTTTCAAATTTGGTCTTTACTGATTCCTTGGGAAACTCCGGAGCCATATAAGTTTCGGATACGGCTATGTCATCCGTGGCATCCAGCACCAGCATATAGCTGCCTGCGCCATTATCTATGGGAATATGATAGATGGTCATGTCAACTGTTTCGCCGTCTTTTTTTCTCGCTTTGAAATGTCCGATTATCTCAAGCCCGCTTTTTGACATATTTAGTAGGATAGAAACAAACTACTTAAAATATGGAATTGTAAGCTTTATTGATACAATGGTGCTTTATAAAAATCGTGAAAAACTGACGGGATTTTCCGGGGCCATAGGAAAATTGTTTGGCCGTCTTGGTCTAAGTGCAAATTTCTGGACGGCATTGGCACTTATTTTTGCCTTTGTTACCGCATATTTTCTTCTTGCTGGAAATTTCGTGTGCGCAGCCATTTCGTTTGCGATAGCTGCTTTCCTCGACGCGGTTGACGGCGCGGTAGCGCGCTTCAGGGGCGAGGCGTCGAAGCGCGGGGCATATTTTGACACGGTTTCCGACAGGTACATGGAAGGAATTATAGTGATTGCCCTTGTTTTGCTGCCATTGCCTTCGTTTTATTTGCCATCTTACTTTTGGGCTGCACTTTACCTGTTCGGTTCAATGACTATAACTTACGCGAAAGCCGCTGCCAAGGAAAAAGAGCTCACGAAGAAGGAAATAAAAGGCGGCCTGCTTGAGAGGCCTGAAAGGATGATACTGCTATTTATCGGAATCGCATCAGCGGCCTTCAGCACGGTTTATATGACCTACATGCTTGTCTTGTTAGCAGTTCTTGCCAACATAACGGCGCTGCAGAGAATCGGCATAGCCGTCAGAACTTCAAAATAATCGAATCTAAAGCTTTTTTAGGTCTGCAACAAAAGGATTAGCCATGGGGTTATTCAGTTTTAAGCAGAAGAAAAAGGGCAAAAGGCTGGTCCTGTCTGTTACACGTGCAAAAAAAAGACGCGCTAAACATTCTGAAAACAGGCGCACTAAATCTGTTAAGAAAAAGCAGGCTAAGACAGCCCAAAAATGGGATTTTGGGTTTATCAAGAAAGAACCCTCTATGAAGAAATCTGCCAGGACTCCCGGGACAGGGATGGCTAAAACTGCCCGCAAAGACTCTGTCAAGAAGGAGTCTGTCAAGCCCGCCGAAAAATGGTATTCTGTATTTTTTAAAAAGGAGCCGGTAAAGCCTGCCGGCAAAGCGCCCGTCAAACCCGTTGAGAAGGATTTTTCCAATGAAAATAACGGGCCGCCAAAGGACGATGTAAAAAATGTGAAGGGTATTGAGGCCCGGCTCGACCAGCTTGAAAAAAACAATATGAAAAATACTGAAGGCGCGAATAAGTCCGTTGATTCCGTCAGGGAACTTCTTCTCCAGCTCAAAAAAGATGTGGATGAAATCAAAAAGGAGAACATGGTATTTCACGGAAAGTTCAGGGGCAAAAAACACAGGAAGGAAGAGCCTGGCATGGACAGCGCGCAGGAAATGGAAGACGAGCCAGGGACGCAGCCTGTCAGCCAGCCGCAGGAGTCTGGAAAGGAGGAAATACAAGATGTCATAGGGACAAGTTACAGTTCAGGGAAGACGATAGAGACGTCCCTTGACACACTTTATAATCTTGTAAGCAAAAAAGGCACGGTACGGATAACTGATGCGGCAAAAACAATGCATGTGAATGTGGTTCAGATAGAAGAATGGGCCCGTGTGCTGGAAGTGCACAATCTTGTGGAAATTCACTATCCTGCCGTTGGCAAGCCGGTATTAAAAGTGAAAAAATAAGGATGATTTTATGAAAGTGCTCAGGACATATCCCGTGGTAACCGGAAAATTCCGTACGAATATAAGTGTGGTTGATGCAGGCGGCTATGTGAACGAGTACAGGATAAACATGCCGAAAATAAGCCCCGGCACTCTTGCCCTGCTTGATACGATCGAGGATGATCTTCTGAAGGAATCAAAAATAGGATCGGAGGAGATATTCGATCCTGTAAAAATAAAATCCCTGATAAAAGAGTTTTCAGACAGGGCCGAACAGATTATACAAAAAAGGCTTCCCGGCCTGAAAGAGGGTGCAAAAAAGTTTCTGGTGTCACATCTGGTCAACGAGATGCTTGGCCTGGGGCCTATAGAGATTCTCATAGCTGATGACGATCTTGAAGAGATAGTGATAAATTCGTCTAAAGAGCCCATATGGGTTTATCACCGCGAGTTTGGCTGGCTGAAGACAAATATTTACGTGCCTCTTGAGCAGCAGATACACAATTACGCGAGCATAATTGCAAGGCGCATTGGCCGCCAGATAACAACGCTCACGCCCCTGCTGGACGCGCAGATGATAACAGGCGACCGCGCGAATGCAACCCTGTTTCCCATATCCACGAAGGGAAACACGCTGTCGATAAGAAAATTCGCGCGCAAGCCATGGACGGTCACTGATTTCATACATAACGGCACTACTACACCCCATCTTGCCGCATTCCTGTGGATGGCCATACAATACGAGCTAAACATGATCATAGCGGGCGGCACATCATCCGGGAAAACCGCTCTTCTTAATGTGCTGATGCCTTTCATACAGCCAAATCATCGTGTAATAAGCATAGAAGACACCAGAGAGCTGCAGCTTCCTGATTTCATGCATTGGATCCCCCTTACCATCAGGCTGCCCAATCCTGAGGGCAAGGGTGGCGTATCCATGCTCGATCTTATGATAAACTCGCTGAGGATGCGGCCTGATCGTATAGTAGTCGGCGAGATAAGGCGTGGTGAGCAGGCTGAAGTGCTTTTTGAGGCCATGCATACCGGTCACTCCGTTTATGCTACGCTCCACGCCGATACTGCCGAGCAAGTGATGAGGAGAATGACTAACCCGCCTATAAGCATACCTGATGTGCTACTGGAGACACTGCACATGATTGTGGTCCAGCACCGCGACCGAAGGCGCGGCATAAGAAGAGTATTCGAGGTTGCGGAGCTCGTTCGAAAGAAAGACACGCTCACGCCCAACATACTTTTCAAATCAAAGCCAAGCGGCGACATTTTTTCGGTGAACGAGTCCCAAAGAGTCTCTGACGCACTGAGGCTTAGCACGGGCATGTCTTCAAAAGAAATGAACCACGAGATACGGGAAAAAATAAAGGTGCTTGATTGGATGCTAAGAAACAATGTCAACATGGTTAATGACGTGGGAAAGATCATATCGGAATATTATGCAAACAGGGAAGCCGTGATGAAGGCGATTGACAGGAATGCGAAACCCGGTTCTGTCATGAGCCCGTAAAGTCAGACGTAGGCTGAATTTTGCTCAAATGAAAAGTGATAATATGCGAATACCATTCTGCCCTTTGCCTGTAAAGAATGCAAAGAGGCTCCTTGGCTCAAAGCTTTACGGTATTGCGGAACCTATGATGAAAATCTTTCCGCATGTTGAAATCAGTTTAAAACAGGCGGAATTTGACATAAATGCAAGGGATTACCTGAGCATAGCGTTTTTTTCCGCACTTTTCATGCTGTTTGTCAGCTATTTTACCTTCCTGACAGTAACAGTCAGGATAGTTGCCATTGAAAAATCTTTTGCGATGAGTTTTTTCGTGGGCATTGCACTTTTTGTGGTGACAATTATCTATATTGTCACGTACCCCAAGCTGACAGTAAAAAGGCGCATATTCAATATTGAAAGGAACCTGATTTACGCCGTGCGCCACATGTACGTGCAGGCGACGTCTGGAGTGCCTGTATTCAACACAATAGCCTCTGTTGCCGACGGCGATTACGATGCCGTGAGCAAGGAGCTGAAGGAAACAGTCAGTCTTGTGAACGCCGGAATGTCGGTGGACAAGGCCCTTGATCGCATCGCAACCAAAAACCCTTCGCTGTATTTCCGCAGGGTCTTATGGCAGATCTCCAACGGCGTCAAGTCCGGCAGCGATCTTGGTCTCGTGCTGAAAAACTCTATCGAATATCTGTCCTCAGAACAGAAAATAGCGATGAAGCGCTACGGCTCCCAGCTCAACCCAATGACGCTCGCTTACATGATGGTCGCTGTCATAATACCGTCGCTGGGAGTCACGTTCCTGATTGTTCTTTCATCCTTTTCAAAAGCCCCGATAGGCGAGACGATATTCTGGGGCATACTGGCATTCCTTGTAGTGTTCCAGTTCATGTTCCTTGGCATAATGAAATCAAAGAGGCCGAACATAATTTAGGATTGTGATAATTCAATGTATATCAATAGTTTTCAAAGGATTAGTGGGTATATGGTCAAAACAGAGAGGGCAATAAGTCAATAGCCCAGAGACATGCCAACCCGTTGCGAGTAAGTGAATAAAATGTACCACATAATAGCAAGATTATTTCCGGGAAGAATGAGAAACAGGTACAAGAACCTGCTCAATTACACCGACATGCAGATGGATGTCGAGAAATTCATAATCGTTTCAATATTGATAGGCATTGTGGGCTCATTTGTAATCTCGGTAAATGTTTTTACATTACTTTTGCTCTCATTCAATACGTTTTTCGTGCTGTTTCTCGTTATATTTTTTGTATTGGAAATAGCAATCTACCTGTGGCTTATCCTGAAGGCGGATGCGAAAGGCAAATATATAGAAAACATACTTCCCGATGCGCTCATGCTCATGGCGATGAATCTTAAGTCCGGCATGACAACAGACCGTGCGCTGATCATGGCTGCGCGGTCCGAATTTGGCCCGCTCGAAAGGGAGCTCAACAAGACCGGTAAGCAGATACTTGCCGGCAAGGACATAAAGAATGCCCTGTTCGACATGGGGCAGAGGATAAGGTCGCGCGTCCTCGAAAGAACCATAAGCCTTCTTGTCGAGGGCATAAGGAGCGGCGGCGAACTTTCTGCGCTGCTGCAGCAATTGGCCGAGGAGATGCAGACAACAAAGTCTGTGGAGAGCGAGGTCCGCGCCAACGTGCTCATGTACGCGATATTCATATTCTTCGCAGCCGGCGTGGGCGCGCCGCTGCTGTTCGGAATATCCACTTACCTTGTCGGCGGCGTGAGCCAGCAGCTTTCAACGATTAGCGTGCCAGAAAGCGGTATAACGCCCATTTCATCAGGCGCAATAACCATATCGCCAGGCTTCCTTATCACGTTCGCTATGATAGCCCTTACAATAACGTCTTTCTTCGGCGGGCTGATAGTCGGGATAGTGAAAAAGGGCGAGGAAAAAGCCGGGCTGAAATACATACCCATGTTGCTTTTCTTGTCGTTGTCAATATTTTTCATGGTGCGCGGCGCATTAGCCGGAATATTCCCGGCTATAAGCGGGTAAGACTGAGTTCTTTAAGGCAACTCGTATATGCCGTCTTATAGATAATATCAGCTCTGTTGAAATGCTCAAAGAAAAGCAGCGACGTAGACCTATACGTCTATT
>CAYJUT010000046.1:0-2282 GCA_964373415.1 uncultured archaeon
TTTAGATTTCACCAAGTTTTTCTATGAAGTCCTTTGAATATTTTACAGAAAGCAATTTCTTAGCTTCCTCGACAGAAACCCATTTGTATTCGATGTGCTCAAAACTCAATCTTATTTTTGTTGGATTTATTTTACAAGTATAAACAAAAAGTACGAGCCCGAAGCGCTCATCATCTACAGGTATTTCTATATTTGCAATTGTCCCGTGCAATAATTTAACATCTTTTATCTCGCCTTTATATCCGATTTCTTCTTCAAGTTCCTTCTTCATTGTATTTTCCACTGTACCGCCCTCTTTGATACGACCACCAGGCAAATCCCAATAAACACCATGCTTGTTTTTTGTCAGCTCTTTAGGATTTACCTTTAGAATGAGTATTTCGTTCTCGTTATTTCTGACCAAAGCTTTTATTCCAACATGAAACTTTTTCTCGTTCATTTCCTTCTCCTCTTCTGCTGCTTGAATAATTTCTTGATATCTTTAACCGTGTTGGCATCTTCCGGCCTTTTTTCCTCCGTTCTAATTCTTAACAGCCTTGGAAAGCGAAGAGCATAGCCGGACTCGTACTTTGGTGACTTTTGTATCTCCTCGTATCCTATTTCAATGATGACCCGCGGTTTAACTGCAACTATTTTTCCTTCTTCCTTTGTGATAAGCGGCTTGAGTGTTTTCGTGAGCTCTTCCAGCTGTTCCTCCGTGAAGCCAGAGGCCATCCTGCCTGTTGGAGCAAGCTTGTGGCCATCGCGCGCCGCTAGGATGACCGAAGAAAGCCATTTAGCCTTCTTGCCCTCTCCCCATTCGGCGCCGACCACTACAAGGTCAAGCGGCTCGAGTATGTCCTTGACTTTCAGCCAGTACCCGACGCGCTTGCCGGGCTGGTAGTGTGCGTCAAGATTTTTTACTATTGCACCCTCTTGGCCCGATGCGAGTGAAGCCCTGTAGAACTTGTTGGCCTCATGGAAATCTTTAGTTTCAATGTGATCGGCAAGGCGGAAAGATTTAGCTTCCTTAATTATTTTTTTCAGCGCATCCCATCGCTCTGAAAGAGGATGTTGCATAAATGACTCGCCGTTAAGATACAGCAATTCAAACAAATTCACTTGCACAGGTATTTCCTTCACCATTTTGTCAATGTCATATTTTCTCTGAATGCGTCTTGAAAGCAATTGAAATGGTTGCGGCCTGCCTTCCTTTATTGCAAGCGCCTCGCCCTCGACTATGAACTGTTTCGCTTTGATGCTTTCCTTGACCATGGCAACAATATCAGGGAACTGTTTCGTGACGTCCTCCATCCTTCTAGAAAAAATCCATATTTCATTGCCGTTCCTATGGCATTGAACACGAAATCCGTCATATTTCCATTCAATAGCAGGTTTCTCAAAGCTTTCTATCGCTTCTTTCAAGTTCTCCGCCCTGTCGGCGAGCATAACTCTTAGCGGCCGGCCGACTTCTATCTTTACCTTCAACTTTCCTTTTTTCGCCATCACCGCAACCTTACCGTAGTCGCCTACAACATCGTGTATTTTTTCTATCTCCTTCGCGTCCTTTTCAAATGCCTTCGCCAGCGCATCGCGGACTATCCCTGTGGCGACGCCTATCCTCATCTGCCCAAGCGCCGTGCGGACTATGTATCGTGCTTCCTTCGGGCTTGCGGCCGAGAGCAGCCCAGCTATCTGAGAAATTTTCCTGTCCTGGCTGCCTTCTCCGCTAATTTCAGGCAATTTTCTTAGATTGTCAAAAACATGACTAAGTGTGAGGTCACGCTTCGCTAGCGGCTGCTGCTTTCTTTTTTCAATAAGTTTTTCGACAGCCAGACCAAGATCGCCGGTTTTTTTGAACTGCTCAACAACTTCTTTTTCCGCAGAACCCGTGACTTTCTGTACCACTCTTTTTATCATGCCTGTGGCTATGCCCAATTCTTCCCCTCCGCGCGGGAAAACCGTTCCCATCGACAACATGACAGCCTTGTAAAGATCTTCTTCGCCGCAGCGCTTATAGAAGTCGGCAAGTATATCACGCTTCTCAAGTTTTTTTGTGGTGGCGTCAAGCCGCTCGTAAAGGTCCGTCAGCTGAGAGAATTTCATAGATAAAACTTGTATTTAATCTTAAAAAGTTCGGAAAATGTGAAAATTAGCGACCTACGCGCCGTTTTGCCCATTATTTAGCTTTTTAAAACTTCTGGCTCAAGTAATCTTCTTTTAAAAAGAAGATTAATCAAGAAACAACAAAAAGAAGATTAATCAAGAAACAACAAAAAGAAGATTAATCAAGAAACAACAAA
>CAYJUT010000046.1:2382-6280 GCA_964373415.1 uncultured archaeon
AAGAAGATTAATCAAGAAACAGCGTTTTCACTTAAGGAAAAGATAATAAAGAATTGAAGTCCTTGCAGATCCCTAGTTTTTCTTGGGGATACAAGAACTTCTTTTTTCAAAAAGAAGGGTTTGTATGGCAGTAAGAAAACAGTGGTACGAGATAGTAGCGCCGGAAATATTCGACAGCAGGGTAGTTGGCGAGACGCTGGCTGCGGACCCCAGGCAGCTTGTCGGCCGCGTAATCGATGTAAGCCTGATTGATGTCTCTGATAATTACTCTAAGTTTTATGTAAAAGTCTGCCTCCAGATAACAAATATAGATGGCAATAAGGCTGCCACAAAGCTGATTGGCCACGAATGCATGCGCGAACGAGTCTACAGGATGGTCCAGCGTCACGGCCGCCGTGTTGATGCGATACAGGATGTCACAACAAAGGATGGTGTCAACCTGCGCGTAAAGACTGTCTTCATGCTGATAAAGCGCGTGGGCACGTCAACAAAGGACGCAACAAGAAGGCTAATGTGCAGTCTAGTAAAAGAAGCTGCCAGCAAGTCAACCTTTGATGATTTAATGAACGCCATAATTTCCGGCGACCTGCAGCACAAAATGAGAAAAGAGTGCAGCAAGGTATACCCAATAGGCGGCATCGAGATACGAAGGACAGAACTGGCTAAAGAGAAAGCAGCTGCCTAAGGAATGGGTGCGGTAGATTTTCTGAAGTTTGACGGTTTTCCGCAGTTGTCGAACTCCGTCTCAAGTTCCCAGCCCAGTTTTTTAACCGCATTTTTTACTTGACGGTCGTCGTATAATTCGTCAAGCCGTTTTTCCGAAAACGTGCCGTCTGGGTACTGTATCTCGAGCCTGCTGTAACGCCCATCACATTTGTCGCTTATCGCAACAAGCCTTTGGGGCAATTTGACCTCCGTCCATTCGACCGGAGCGAGCACTCTTGTTCTTATCGTGTGATCCAGTCTTATAGGCGGCTCTTCAGTGCGATTGAAGAATGAAGAATATGACATTGCTGATAGCAGGGCAATAGAAATCGCAGTCGGGAGGTTTGGCCTGTACATTGAAATCACCTTTGCTCTGTTCTAGCGTTTACAGCCGCTGAAATCCAAAGCGCGCCGGCAAACAGAATAAACAAGAATGCAATTATAATTGACAAGATGAAAGAGGCGTTTGTCGTTCCCTCTACCCATTCAAGGTTGCCTGCCATAAGTGTGCCTAGGAAAAAAGCTACCGCGCCCAAAATCCAGAGCCCATGAACGTGAAATTCGAATGACATATTATTTGCCCTCCTTGGATTTTTCAGCAGAAAGCCCATTTTCAAAAACCTCTGCCCTTAATTGATCAAATTGTCTTTGCAAGTCATTAGCGTCTGGAGAATCCCTCATGCGTATTTTATCACCTTTATTTATGGATCTGTAAGTATGATCAGCCGCCTCTCCAATTATCCAAGTGCATTTTCGGTCTGCATGACCGGAAATTTCACAATAAGTATCTAATTTTCCATCTGGTTTCTCACCATCAAAAACGTCAGAAAATGTTACGTGAGGAATTTTTCTGTCATCGTAACAAACATTACGAGCACCTTCCATTGAATTGTGAAAGTAACAACCAAAAGATTTTTCTTCAACTTCTCCGTATGCCACTGATCCTGCTATGGCCAACGCCACCAATCCTCTTCCAAAGTACCTCATTTTTATCTCCTCATTGAGTCTTTTAGAGCATCGTTGTACAAACTGTCTCCACTTTGTCTTGCCGTGTACACCCCTACCTCTCCTCTGGGCCCAAATAATCCGGTGCTGTCATGACCGCCCTCTTCTACAAGAAAATACCCGGAAGGAAGCCTAACTATTGCTCCTGTGGACAATCTCACAATAGAGGACTTTGAATAACATACGTTTTGTTCAAAGCCCTTATTGTGAACTTTGACAAATTGAGGGTTAATCAAAGTTCTCAATATACGAATTTGCAGTCATACTATCACTGGTCACTACCTTAAAGTAAAAGCTTAAAAAGGTTGTCAGTGGCCTAATGATCTACTTCGCATCTTTGCCACTTTGGCGTAATCGCCCATAATTTGCGTCAAAATCTGTGGGTCATAAAACTCGCCGTATTCTCTGACAATACGGGCGCCTTCTTGTTCTACATATTTATGATGCCCGTGGAAAGTGTACTCTGCAACAGCAGCAAGAACTCCCCTTTGACACAATTCGTCCTTCACTTGCAATACGTCTGTAGGTTGCGGCATTCCATTCACTTTTTCTTCTTTTTAGAGGTGGACTTGGCCTGCTTCTTGTCGCCACCTTGCTTTGGGCGTTCTATCACAGGCCTCAAATCCTGGACAAATCTGCGGACATATTCCCTTGTCAGTTCGATGTCCCTCTGCGGTATCTCGTTTATTTTATCTTCATCGAGCATCTTGCGCATCGTTATCACACGCTTGAATACATCCTGGAAATATGGGTCGACGCGCTTTGTGTCTATGAGGTCCTTCTGGATGGCGTGCGGAAGGTCTTTAGGGTCCGGCGGCAGCCTGTCTATCTTCTTTAGCGCGGCAACTGCCGCCTTGATCATGACTTCGTAGTTCTTGTGGACTATTGTCTCCTTCTTTTTCTTTTGCAGCTGCATCAGGAGCTGTTCCATCCTTGAAACATACTGCTTTGCCTTCTGTATGAATTCGTCAAGCTGCTGGCCTGTTATATCCTTTATCTCCTTATGCTCGAAACCTTTGCGGAATTCTATCACACCCTCCAAGTCACGCAAATAATTCTCTTCAAGCAGTTTCGCATCGACCAGATGCTCCTTCACATCGAGAGGCGTATGCTTCGGCGAAGGCGGATTCTGGCCCATGTACATGAGAACAGCTTGGGAACTGTTAAGCATCGAGTAATATAGGTCCTCTGCAATCATGTACAGCTTTGCCGTTTCAACACGGTTTATCTTCTGAGGCGCGGTTTCCATGAACTTCTCCACGGCCTCAAGCGTTGTCGGTATCTTGCCCAACTCGAGCAGCTTTCTCACTGGAATGAAGAATCCCGTGTCATAAAGCGCCCAGCCGTCTCTTACTATCGTAAACAGCAGCGGATGCCCGATGCGTGCCATGTCCCAGAACTCGCTGAGCAGCCAAGCCGGCTGCACAGTCATGTTTTCTGAGATGCCCTTTGCTATATCATAGAGGCGGTCATCAAACTCGTCCTTCATCTCCGGCGTAAATCGCGCCGTTACATCATCTATTACAACAAGCATGTCTATGTCGCTCTTGTCATGGAAATCGGCCCTTGTAAGAGACCCGAAAAGAACTATCGCCTTGACTATGTTACTGTACCTCTTAAGGACATCGTCCTTGAACCTGTTGGCCAGGGCGAGCTGCTTCTTCCTGAAAGCATCCTGCTTCTGCTGCAGTTTCTTGTCAACCTTTTTCGGGACTTGTTTTTCCATATTAAATCACATAGCAATTGTACAAATACAATATTAAAGCTTTTTACGTAGTTTTCATTTTATTAATCGGCTCTGTTGAAAACCTAGTGAAAAGCAGCGACGTGAGGAGTATTGTGTTCCCACAATACTCCTAGCTGACCTATACGTCAATAGACGTATAGGTCTACGTCGCTGCTTTTCTTTGAGCATTTCAACAGAGCTTATTAATCCTATCACTCTCATTACTTCTGGTACCCACGGCGCGATGTTGTTTCTTCCAAAGTCTGTTATCTGTTCGGGCGAGAACTGCCTAAGATAAGGAGCTCCATAACTCCGCACATCGGCCACTAAATAATGTAGTTCGCCTCTTTCATAAGGTAAGACATGCCGGGGAGAGGCTCTAATTCTTCCCATTATTCTGTGGCTGTTAAGTGCATCGTAGCCCAACTCTGACAATGTATAATCACTATCCAATGAAGTGCT
>CAYJUT010000047.1:0-1336 GCA_964373415.1 uncultured archaeon
CAACTTCGAGTTAGTCGCAGGTATTAAGGGCATTTCATGTTGGTCAGCTATAACAGGGAAGAAATTCAGAGGATCACAGAATTTAATCACTCAAACCTTTCTCAGTAAGCGTGAATACAGCTTCACCTTCAGGCAGATTAGGGCTGTCAATTAACCTTGCAATTCTGGTTGTCGCTTTGCTTTTCCGTAAATACAAACGAAAAGTTGAAGCATGTCCAACTATATTTCCACCGACGTGTGTTGTAGGGTCACCAAACATCATGTCAGGCCGTGCCATTACCTGGTTTGTGAGATATATTGCCACGTTGTAAGTATCGGCAATCTTCTGGAGTGCATGCATATGCCTATTTAATTTCTGTTGGCGCGGTGCAAGCTCACCCCTTCCTGAATAATCAGAACGGAAATGGCTCATCAACGAATCTACAATTATGAGCTTAATATCATGTTCTTTTACAAGTTCTTTTGCTTTCTCCGCAAGTACAACTTGATGATCACTGTTGTAAGCTTTCGCAACAAAAATATTCTTGAGAACTTTCTTAGATTCCAGGCCCCTCGCAATTGCAAGCTGTGTTATTCTCTCCGGACGAAAAGTTGATTCTGTATCAATGAAAATACACCGCCCATTAAGCCCACCTTCACTCTTTGGTAATTGAACATTGACAGACAGCTGGAAACCTATCTGGCTCTTTCCAGAGCCAAACGCACCAAATGCTTCTGTTATTGCCTGTGTCTCTACACCACCACCGAGTAGCGCATCAAGATTTTTCGAGCCGGTTGTAATTTTGCCTACTTCCTTTCGCTTTTCCTGCAAATCAGCCGCAGTCTTGAAACCCATATCCATCTGGCTGCGAGCTGCCTGCACTATTTTTTCAGCAGTCATAGTACTTATTTCACACGCAGCCGAAATTTCGCCAGCAGAAGCAGCAGCTACCGATATTAATTCATTATAGCCAGCCTCGCGCAGTTTTTGCGCGCCTTTCGGACCTATACCTGGCAGATCTTCTAGCGTAAGTTCATCAATGTCTTTTTTCTCTTTAGGCACCTCAGGCTCGGCTTCACCTTGCAGCTTTTCCAATTCTTCCTCAACACTGAGTTTTTTCTTGAATCTCGGCATAAATATCACGCTCTATTATTCATATAAATTATTTATAGTGAATCCAGAAAACATGTCGGGATTCTTTTCTGGGTTCACTATAACATCCAACTATTCATATTCTAATTGAAACCAATCTCGTGGCGACTCCCTTCCAAATTCAGTAAGCATATACCTATCCGGCTCTAGTTTTTTTCACCCCGTCTAGCGTATCTTTCTGCTTCAGCTCTGATATAAGAATCA
>CAYJUT010000047.1:1436-6149 GCA_964373415.1 uncultured archaeon
AATTGTCTCTAATACTGTATCAAAAAATACCATCTATTTACCCTCCAACATCATTTCAATTTCCTTCTTTATTTCAACGGGTTTCATGTTGCTGACTATGAATTCAAGGCGGTCGAAAAGTTGGTTACGGCGTGCACGTCCCTCGAAAACGAACTCTTTGCCAAGTTGTACGAGAGATATTATTTCTTCTAATTTCTTCTTCCTATCGAAGAGTTTTTTCGCATCTTTGGAAGTCATGCCGAGAAGTTTTTCTGCATTTTCATTGAAAAATACTACGCGGATACTGCCAGTACCATCGTCGGCTATTCCTGATATGACCAGTCCGAACTCCGGCTCTGTATGGCCGTGTTCTTCACAATTAAATTCGTCGTTCTCATTTAATTTGACACGTTTTCTGCACTGTGGACATATCTCGTAGAATATGTTGGATTCGAAAACCTGCAGCAGTGGTGCTCTTATTTCCCTATAGCCGCCCTCTGCAAGATCTGCTATGAAATTTCTTTCTACGTCCCTTCTGGTCTGTTTTATTGATGTTATTTCCTCGTCACTCTTGACAATAGAACCGTATTTACCAAGTCGTATCTCGGGGTTGCCAAGATTGTCATCTTTCACGTAGCCTCTGAGATGTACAACATCATTAACTTCTAGGCCCTCTATATTGTTTATTTCATCATTCCATAATGATACACGTACCGAGCCCGTAGAATCGGCAATTGTCACATTGGCCACACGCCCCTTTGCCTTTTCCGTAGAAAATTCGCGTATCGGTGATACCTTTGTTATCTTGCCTATGACATCAACATTCTGCATGCCGGATATTATGTGCGCTATATCAAGACGCTCCTGTTTTATTATTGCTATGTCAAGTTCTTTTGCGACTATGTAAGCCGCGCCTTCCTCGGATATAAGGCCTGACAGTTCGTCCCTTTTGTCTTCTATCCGTCTCATCACTTCCCTTTCATCCAATCCGCTTTCAGAAGAAATCTTTTTTATGAGCTTGTTAAGCATGCTCTTACTAGCCAGGAAAAACGTTTAAAGCAAAAGCAAAATCACAGGAAAATTACGAATCGCTAAGATGAAACGTCCAAATGATTTTTCATCCTTGACTACTTATTCTCCAGTATTTTCCTCGCAGCCCTGACGTCCCTTTTCATCACAGTTCTGCGGCCTGAGTGTTCCGATAGGTGTTTTGCCTCAAGAAGTAATATTTTTGTCCTCGCCTCAAGAACCCTTCCTAATTCTTCTGCAGCCTTATCGCCTACTCTTTTCGCACCAGCCCTTTTGATGAGCTTTCTCAGGGGTTGCAATGTCAATTCCATGCTTATCAATTAATCTACGAATTTTAATTAGTTTGTTACGCTGTTCGTAACCTACAAAAACATCTGTGAGGATGAACTGTTTACTGCAAAAAAGCCTTTTAGAATTATATTACCTAAAAATAGTTCTATAATTTACTAAATTAAAGAAGATATTTAATAAAAGATATATAGTAAAAGATATTTTACATAACATATTATTGATTCTGTAACATATATAAAGGAGGAGATGCATAGTTTGAGCAGACATGAGTGCAAAAAACGAAATGGAAGAATTATTTCTACGAAGGAAGCCAGTTAGGCTATTGTTAAACATAAAAATAGGCGGGACACCGAAGTACGTTTCAGTTCTCGCTAAGGACACTGATTGCACTTATTCGCATACCGTAAAACTTCTCGAGATATTCAAAACAATGGACATAGTAGAATTCGAGAAACAAGGCCGCATAAAGTACGTCAAACTAACCGCAGATGGGGCGGCTTTGGCAACCGATTTCGAGACAGTTCTGCGCAAGTTCGCCAAGCTGTCGCCAAAGAAGAAATAAGATTTAAATAAATAAGATTTTTAGTTCTCCTATGGAAAATGATTATCTTACTGGTTTGACTATTGCTGGCGGTTTAGCGTTAGTAACAAATTTAATTGAATATTCTATAGCCAAAGAAAATCTAAAACGTTACAAAAATGAAAACAACCAAGATCCGGTAAGATTTATGAGAGCACAACACAGACGAGGTTTAGCAATAAATCCAATACTTTACGCGATTAATATACCAGCGCGCGAATTTGCAATTTACAGATTTCGTCAAGCTGAAAATCGTCAAAACCACATTCCTACTTAATTCTGAATAAAATTACCTCATCTCTGACATAAAAAAGTTAAAAATCACTACGCTCCAATCACAACCAATAATTGCGGTCAAACACCACAAATAATAAAAGTTCTATGGACAAAAGGAGTTAGTGCAGAGGCAAGGTCATGTGCCGGACATATCAAAATAGGGGTATATTGACAACCTACTCCGGGTAAATGATGATGCCGTTTTGAGGGCTAAAACACAACAAAAAGTCATTGTTAACAGTAAAAATAACGGCCATATATTTCCGGGTTAACTACTCACATAAGAAAAAGGTGGCATTTTGTGACATAGTTTTCCTGCAAAAAGGTAACCTAAATGACTAAAGATGTATACCAAAGAGAAGGGAAAAAACCAGATTGGGATCATTATTTTATGGACGTAGCACATGCCGTGAGACAAAGAGCAGACTGTACTAGGCGTCAGGTCGGTGCTATTTTGGTCAAAGATAAGAGAATTATTTCCACTGGCTATAATGGAACACCGCGCGGAACAAGAAATTGTTCTGAAGGCGGATGCGAACGATGCAATAATTCTGAAGACGTATACCCAAGAGGCACACATCTTGACAAGTGTGTTTGTTCACACGCGGAGGAAAATGTGATAGTACAGGCAGCATTGCATGGCGTACAGACCAAAGATTCAACTCTTTATACAACAAATTCACCATGCACGACCTGCGCGAAAATGATAATTAATGCAGGCATCAAAAAAATTATTATGGAAGGAGATTATCCTGACGAATTAGGTGCAAAACTGTTAAAAGAAGCGGATGTCGAAGTGATTAAATTTAATAGGTGATCATGTGCCAAAAAGAAAATTGTCTGATATTGTTTTTCAGCGAATAAGCCCGCCTGATACTAATACAACACTCACAACCGATGACCTTTCTCATGTTTTGGTCAGGAGATTAGGTCTGAAAAGAAAAGAATCCAGAGCCAAGCATGATAGACTGCTACTAGAATTGCTAAAATACAGAAAAGAAAACGTCCCCCTTTCCATAGAGAAAATTTCGCAGGTTCTTGGAGTTTCTCAGAGCCAAACATACGAAGAGATACGCAAATGGCGCTCGTTGGGGTTGCTGGAGTTTGTTAAAATACCCGCCGGCGATGGATATGTCAAGGGCTACATGCTTACTGGCCAAACAGTTAACCGGCTTCTCGACAAGGCAGAAGCATCCACAAAGAGTTTTTTCCGCAAGACAAGGCGCATAGCCAAGGATTTTGACGACCTTCTTATGTTAGGGATGGCACGGGCCGAGAAGGGTACAAACGAAGCCGTCGAGGAAGAAGAAAAAGACGATGTTAAGGACGACCTGTTAGACGAAGAAAACTAGACGCCAGTACGACGTCTCCATTTGGTTATTTCCTATGTGAGACATAAATCCTGTTTTTGGCTTACCCGAACAACAAACATATTACCAGTTATATATAATATATTTTATATTAAATATTATATAAAACATCTATTATAATTTATATATTGAATAAAATATTTCTTATGTGTGGGTTAAGAGGGAAGAATTATATACTAGAAAAAATATAAAGGAAAATATATTTTCTAAAACATAACATGATTTGTGAGAGTTTAACAGGGCTACTATATTATATCTACTTTATGAAATATAACATCGTTGGACCTAATTTCACCTTAGTTTCCGCTTATTTTCGGCTTTTCCGTTGTTACCACAGGGAATCTTATTGGAGGCGGTAGTTTCAGTGTGTCGGCCATCTCAACAGCCTTCGAGAGACACCGGCGGAATATCGTATTTAGAATATCGAGTGCCATCTTGTCTTCCATTTTGTTTCCATCTTTCCATTGTTTCAATATTTTCTTCGAGTCCTCAACATGATAAAGTATATCACCCTTAAACTCGATTTCACCGATCTTTGGTTCATAAGAAGTTACAAATTTGAATTTGACGTTTATCGCTTCGTTTATTCCAATTGATGAAAGGTCGTGCTTCTCAACACTTTCTATCGTCGGCAAGCTGTTGATATTTATGTCGCCTTTCATATTCTTTTCATCAACATTCGCACTCATTGATGTAAAATTGAACCCAATTACGCTCATTTAATTACCTCTTTCTACGGAATGAATACTAAACTACATAAACATTTAAATAAAACCAGCCGACAAAGGGGCTATAATGTTAACCACCATAGAAAAAAAGATCCTGAAGAAAGTAGCGGAAGACCAGCTAATAAGCAGGCCGGAGCTGAAAAAATTCCTGCATAGCAACGGCGGCGGGGAAAATGCAATAGATACTGTTGCCAGAAATCTTGTTGAAAAAAACCTTCTTGCTGAAATACATCCAATAGGCTCTACATGTTATGTCATTACGCAAAAAGGCACAAGAATGCTCGATGATATCAATGCTTAGGTGGTTTTATTACTTTAAAGTGACTAAATTAGAAAGCTTTAAAAAGGTTTCTATGATAATTATTTCTGATAGTTATGGACACAGTCGTACAGAACCAAATTGTAGAACTGCCGCCTCTGAAGGGCTTCTTAAGGGCATATTTACTAGACGCAGACCGCA
>CAYJUT010000048.1:0-6111 GCA_964373415.1 uncultured archaeon
TTGTGTAATAACCAGAATATTAAGTTGGTCAGCTATAAGAACCAAAGAGAATGACGTTAGGCGTTTTCAGGAGAACGACGCGAAATGCTTTGAGAGACGCCTCGGTAGCTCAGTACAAATCCCTTTTGCAAAAGGTCTCTGTACGCCCTAAAAGCATATAGGCTTCGCAAATATTAGGGATTTGTGAGCATTTGGAAGAGCGACAGTTTCGTATAAGCTTTTCTTAGAAAGAAAAGCTTAATCAAAAGAAACATATCATGTTTCTTGGTTAAACTTCTTTTTTAAAGAAGTTTACTTGGTTAAGCTTCTTTCCTAAAGAAGGTTATTCGAGAGAACTGTAGGTCGGGAGTTCGACTCTCCCCCGGGGCTCTATACGGATAATTGTCATATTTACTGTTTTTTCTTATTGTCGTTTTCCCACCATTCCATGTCCTGGGGTTTTTTCCTTGTCAGCATGCCTATCGTTATCGCTATTGCCGATACCAGCGGCGCGAGTATGCCGTATATGAGCCAGAAAGGCAGGAGGGCGCTAAAGAAGCCCTCGGCATACAGAGAAATGAAAATGGCCGACAAGAAACCGACACCAATACCGTTGATTATGATTCCCATGTTTATAATCTATGCGGACGGCTATAAAAAAGTTAATAACCAAAGCGGGACAATATTCGGCATTATCCCGTGCAATTACTTCTTGCTTTTCAACAATTTCAGCCCGTAATAAATCGACACTGCCCCGGATATAACGACGGTCACTATCCATATCCAGCCAAGGGTCAGCATCAGGCTCAGCGAAGCAGCCGACTGCTGCAATGCTGCCGCGTCGGTTCCAGGTGGCAGCTGGGATGGGTCGGCATTGTTTATTATGCCCAATGCCTGGCCGAGTGTTAATGCTATAAATCCTGCTGCCATGGCGCCCAGAACAGCTATAGCCCCTACGATTATGTATACTATGCCGATAGGTTTCATATCAGATTACTCCCATTGATGCGACCCTGTTTAATATTGTTATGCCGGCTGATGTGTAGACCGCGACAAAAATCACGAGTATTGCCACGGATACGACAACGAACGACGTGACCATGTCGGTGCTGTACAGCTCTTTTATCCCCCTGTAAACTGTGGAAATTCCGACAGCCAGTGTGATCGCAAGAACTATTATCTGCAGGCCAGCTGAGAATGGAATAAATGAAACCAGTGATGTCAAAAAGAACCCAAGAGATATTGGAAGCATCCCGTAAACGACTGAGGTCAGGCCATCAAAATATTTGCCCCTGCTTGTAAGCGTAGATGCCGATACATGCACCACAATGCCCATCAGCAATGAGCCTATCAGCATAACAAAGAATACGGCTGCGGCGGATGTCAACAGCAGCTCAGTCACAAGGCCCGTCTTAGTCACGAATACGGCAGTAGCAAGCGCGAACAGCACGGACGACTCAACCAGTGCGAGCAACGTCTTGTTCATGTTTTTGCTCTTTTTTGCAACTGCCAGGCTTTTAACAGGATTCCTGAGTATGTCAATACACATTGATCTATGTTTGAATTTTATTGCATTTAAAGTTTTTATTCCAGAAAAGATTCACATGAACGACGAAATAAAGGAAAAGAGAAAAGAAAAATGGTTCGAAGTGTGGTTCAGCATAGAGGCGCTTGCGGTAGACAAGGAAGTTGTTGAAAATGCCCTGAAAAAACATGTTGAAAAGATGAAAGCGATAAAGGATGTTTTTGTCTATGAGACTGATTTTTCAGAGATCATAAAGGTAGAAAAACCGATGAAAAATGTCGAAGAGGCCTACTCCCAGGTGGCCAGGGTCAGATTCTTTGCAAAAACCCTTTCGTTGCTGATAAGCGTCGTCATGACGTACGGGCCTTCATCCATAGAGATAATCAGTCCTGACAAGAAGGATATAAGCATAGCCGAAATCCAGGACATTGCAAATTTACTGGCTGGTATCGTCCACCAGTTCGCGGCAGCCGGCGTTGGCGGAATAGTAATAACACCCGATAAACCGGACAATAAAAACTAGTATCATGATTTGGCATTTTTAAACACCACTATATAATAGTTAAACTATGAAAATCTACCTTCTGGTAGCCCTTCTTTTTGCAGCAACGGCAAACGCGGCTCTTGTAAACTGGGCCGCGGACATATCCATAAACGATGACGGGAGCACGGATTGGACTGTTATATTAACCTACAACGACACGGTTGCAAGGAGCGATTACTTCATCCCGGCCCGCGCGACAAATATAGAGGTATTTGCAGATAACAATACTGCCGACTGTGCAGTAACCCAGGAAATAGGCACATCCATTGTTTGTGAAACATCTGCAAAAGAATTCGTATATAAGTTCCACATAAAGAATCTTGTCAGCACAATAGGGGAGATTCAGTACATACGTGTGTTCAGATACGCATTTTCTATAACACAATCAGTAGAAAGGGTTCATGCCGTTGTCAAATTCCCTCTTGGAGCCGCTCTGGTGGAGGAGGAAAAACTGAAGGGTACAGGCCTGACATCTTTTGACCCCGACTTTGGCCGGGAAGGGAGCGACGGCCGCCGCATTTCCGTAAGCTGGACATTTGACAAGCCCGTACTTGGCCAGAGTATAAACGTATCAGCTATTTACGAATTGCTTGGATTTGACGCATTTGCGTTGTTTTTCATAATACTTGCACTCGTCATCGCAGCATTTTTCTTGTTCGTGATATTCATCTTAAAGAAACATAAAGTCAGGGATATATTGCCTGTACTGACTGATGGCGAAAGGAAAGTCATGGAAATTATACTACGTGAAAAGGGCGAAGTTGATCAGCGTGTGATAGTCAAGGAAACAGACTTCAGCAAGGCCAAAGTATCACGTGTAATAAACGATCTTATGAGCAGGGGCCTTGTTGAGAAGATTTCAAGAGGCCGTAAAAACCTTATAAAGCTCAAAAAAGACGTAAAAAGGCCGGAAAACAGAGATGGTAAATAAAACGTATAAATTATTTGATTTAACATCTAAAACGTCTAAATATTGATTTTGGAACATTTGTCTTAATTATTTAAGGTTTATAAACTTTTAAAATATCACATAAAAAGATATGAAATAAGTTATGAAACTGTTTCGCGTCACCATTATATATATAGCTTGGTCATATATTAGATAACGAATTTGAGGGGTCTATCTACTCGGGATGCCCTATAAATTCGGTCTATATTCAAACCCAACCTTTTTTCCGCCAGCGCTTTTTCAAGTGCTACGAAGAAAAGGGCTGGTTTGATCCGGACAAACCGAACTGTCGGATTAAATGGAAACAGTAGGTTAGTTCCTTGCGAGCTCTAACCAAATGTTTTACCATTGATTCGACTTGTAAAAAATATACAGGAGGTTGCATGAAAATGCAATTCAAAAAATTGATAGCTGCAGGCACACTGGCAGCCATAATGGCTGGTTCCTCAGTGGCATTCGCAGCACTAAGCGACTTCCCACAGCCCTTTGTATCGGGCGACGGCGTACAATCATTCGTCGTAGTGGGAGCAGCAGCCGATCCTAGCGACGTTGTAGGGGCAATCGACCTCGCAGCGCGTTTGGGCGGTTCAGTAACGACAGATGTCTCCGTACCTGGAGCGGCTCCTGGATTCAGTATAAGCGGTGAAGGTCGTGCAGTAGCTACGACAAACACCCAGCTTTACCTTGACGACAGTCTTGGCAAATCTGGTGCAAGGAGTACTATGACAAAGGACGATCTTCCTACAGTACTGGCGACAGGAACACTAGACGACAGTGATGGCGGCACAACACACAACTATCAGCAATTCATCTACCTAACACCTAGTTCCACTTCAAGTGTGAACTACAAGATACAATTCGAGAAACCGGGCAGCAGCTCGTCTGTTGACCCAACATACAATTTTGGACGTTTCCCAACGTCTCCTACGGACATCGACTACCTTTACAGAACATATGTAACGTTCGATAAGGACGTCAACATGTCCACGGCACAGGGTGAGACCCTCAAACTATTCGGACGATCTTACACAATACACTCTGATACAACAGGAGACCCAGCAGGCGCAGGTAACACGAACGACAAGTTAACGTTATCTGGCGGCGCATCCACTGCTACCATCCTAAACGGTGGCCAGTCAATACAAGTGACAGTTGCTGGAGTAACATATGACGTAACATATGTGGCTTCATCCAGCTCGACACAAGGTATTGTAAAGGTAGGAAGCGACCAGAACACAATAACGCAAGGTACATCGAAGAAAGTCGGTGGTCTTGATGTCTTCATGGAGCGCGTGTTCGACGTATCAAGTACTGACCCTGCATTGGACTCTGCAAAGGTGCAGTTCGGCTCACAAAAAGTTGCCCTGCAAACGGGCTCTAAAGTGAAGCTTGGCGACTCTGCAGATTCGGTAGACGGTACATACGTCAACTTGACGATATCAGGAAGAAAACTATCTGCATTCCAGGTAGCAGCAGGCGGACTAAACTCCAATAACGACTTCATAAAAGCAGGCGGCGGCTTGTACGTTGACCCTGTTTGGAAGTCATTTGGTCTAAACTTCCTATCTGTTACACCTGGCAGTATGGATACGTCAAGAGACACGATAAGTGTCACACCTTCTGGCGACAACTTGCTTCAAGTCAGCTATACAGACGACAGAGGCTACACAAAGACAATAAACTGGGGTTACAAGGCAGTCAGCACAGCTACTGTGTTTAACCTAGCAGATAACAGCAACAATACAATCGTAGTTGTCGAAGGAACGCCAGTACCAAAAGACGCTTACTTCACGACAACGGCTGGTGAGTTCTCTCACTTGTTCCGTGTGTCAAGTTTGAGCGCTGACGGTTCGAGCTCGGCAAGCGCAGAAATAGCGGACCAGTTCTCTGGTGGAACAACAAAAATCAACCTAGGATTGGGTAACGACAACAACCAGGTAATCGATGGCCAGACATTCTATATCCAGGCAAACGCAACACACCTATCCAATGTAACCTGGGGACAGAATTCCAACTTCAACAACACAGGTACGTATACAACTGTCTTCCCTACGCTAAAGGGCAGAAGGGGCGAAAAACTCGCTTTCTTCTCAGCCAACGCAACTGTATCTCCATTGACAAACGGTACGATAATCGACCTGCCAACTGGCGCTTTGAACTTTACGTTCGCTAACTTGCCGGGTGGTGACGCACGTTTTGTCAACATAACAGCTGTACCAAAAGAGGATGGAACAGCATCTGTACTCGCATCCGCTGTAAACAACTTCAATATAACTGTGGGCGGCACAGCAGTTGCAAACGTGACTCTTGGAAGAACTGGAACAGGCGGCCTTATATACGCTATAAAATTCCCTAACAACACTACAGCGTCTATATCCGTAGTTGGTTCAACAGCGGGCGTTGAACTTAGTAGGCCAGGTTTAATCCTGGTTGAAGAGAAAGACGACAACAGCGACCAATACAGTGTTGTAGTGTCTGCATCCACAGAAGCGTCCGGAAGCAACAACGTTGCAATACCATCCCTGACAGGCTTTACAAACACGGGCTCTGGTACAGGCGGCATATCGTTGGGCTCTGACTCGACAATAACAGAGTACGTAGACCTTTACGGTACATACGTAAGAAAAACAACGTCAGGTCAGGACACATTGTGGGTGTACTACCCAGATGACCAAGTATCATCGAACGTCTTCGTTTTGGCGGCAGACGCGACTGTTACGCAAACAACTGGGGTAGGCGGTTCAACTGTAAAATCAGCATCGCCTGTCAAGACAGCGCTAGGTAAGCTCGACACGGAAGTAACATCTGCAGACAGATCTACCAAGAGTTTGATCTTAGTCGGCGGTCCGGCTGTAAACACTCTCGTAGCAGAGTTGGGAACAGCAGGCAAATCGAAAGATCTAGCATGGTACAGATCGCAGGGAGCAGGCACAGTCCTTATCGACCTTGTCGACAATGCATTCGCATCCGGCAGATCGGCATTGGTTGTAGCAGGTTACTCAGCTGCGGACACAAGAGCTGGAACAAGCAGAATGCAGAACTACGACAGTTATTCATGGACAGGCAGCAGAGTCGTCCTGAAGAACGGCGTAGTCGTTGCAGACACAGCTTAAG
>CAYJUT010000049.1:0-6093 GCA_964373415.1 uncultured archaeon
CACAAGAGGCCACAGAAGAATGTTCCTTTTACGTGCATTTACCCGAAATCATACTTATTTTGGCATTGAACTTATAGTTAACCATGTCCATCTGCCAATACACCACTTAGATATGCTACTAATTCAATAGCTATTCTATAGGCGTTTGTCGATTAAATGCATTTCGTACTTATCCTTCTTTTCCCTCAGACAGAAACACCTCTAGCAGATATAGACCAAACTGGCTCTGGTGTCCAGGCTGCAAGATTTACTAAATGAAAATATTGGGCTCGGCAATTTTCTATAACTAAAAGCCTAGCCTACGCTTTCCTAATACTTACAACCAAGATCACACCGTTCTGATTCTGGAAGCGCTACAGCATAACATGCAGGTTAAACTATAACCTAACTTCTGCTTTAGCACCTTACCCAGCTAACGTCCCCTTTTAACCTGTGAACTCCAGTACCCTTGGCTGCTACTGCGCAGCCAGGAGAGGGGGAGCCGACAGCGACGCCGCAACACGCGGGGTCGATTTGTTCTCCGCATTGACCTTAGGTCTCGGAAATCGATCCTAAGGACGTTTAGCCGCGATCAAAGGTTTGGCTATCCTGCATAGATAAAGACAGCTACCTAATGTAGCAATTCAAATTTGCTCTAGATAGCGATTATCCTAATACTAACGCTGACTTTCATACCCGGCCGTAGGCCTAGTCTGTCAGTTGAGGGTATTAGAATTTCTTAACTTCTAATCAGGACTTGTAGACCGATGTCGCGGCTGCGGATAAGAACTCTCACCCGCTACGACACCATTTTTGGGTGGATGCATACGATTTTTAACTTCCGATATGAAACAAATCATTAAACGATCTGTAACTTTAGAAAGCTCATGACATCTTGTTTTGTCTGCAAATTCTCCAAATCTTTCTTGTTTATTTCAAACGTCTTAACAGCAAGGTCAAGTACCTGGTTTTTTTCAAAACCTTTCCAATACTTGCTATCGCCGCCTATTTTGACATTTGGAATAAACCTCACTAAATCAGTAAACCCTGCTATATCAGATTTTCTTTCCATAGTTATATTCTCATTGGAAACTCTTGGATAAAATCCAAAGTTTTTAATCAAAGTGTAAAAATCCTCCCTAAGATAGGGGTTTTTACACGTTAATTCTATTCTTCGCCTTATTTCCCAGCTATTATTTCGTTTATGCCATCTGGCGCTGACAGATATGCTTCCGTCAGCCGAAAATATAGCCTGAAGAAATTTAGACTTAGAATCTTTGGAAAGATTGTTAATAAATTTGGGCAATCTCGTTTGGGGAAATCCACCATTATCAAACTGTTTTTTTCTGAATGTTGTCATTTCTGACAATTCTAACAGTTCACTAACGATTCTTTTGCTTGTTACTTGTGTTCTTTTAGTTCCATTCATTTCAAGTCTTTGAGTGAAATGAACGTCTCCAAAAAGTTCAACAACATATTTACGGAACTCTTCGTGCACGACTTCAGACTTATTATGAAAAATAAGAAATCTGTTGTCTGATACACAACCATCCGTTAACAAAAGACCTATTAGATTTCCAAGAGATTCTTTATTCAATTTTTCTCCCCGATATTTATTAACTTTACTTGACTTGACTTGAAGATTTGTAGACGATGTCATGAGAATTCAGGAATGGACGTTTACATCCATATCCCCGAGTTCGCCAGACATAAAAATTACATTTATGTCTTGTAGCTTTTCTCATGTCACAGTCAGCCATCTAAGCCAAACTGCGTATCGCTAGGTCACGCTTTCGCGGTTGGGAACGATTATGTTAGGAACCCAATCAACCCAGCTTTTGCCCTTACACTCTCTACCCGCGATAATCAGCCGGAAGTCGAGAAATAATTTACTCAGTAATACTTAGATAATCGGTTATGTGTCGAACACCTGCACTTGCACGTCTTGATTCGATTCGGTTTTTTCTTAGCTGTGTTTCAATTTGGTCTAACTCTTCCGATCTTTTTTCCTTTTCTTCAGCACTTACTTCAAAATGGTCATATCTCAACCTATAGTGCTTTTGATGCGCTTCTACATGAATTTTCCGTCCCTCTCTTGCATATGTTAGAATTCCATTTCGATATGCCCAAAGTTCTTGTAGTTCAAAACCCAATTCAGAAAGGGTTTTATCAATTGATCTAATAGTCGAATCTGACATTTGCCTACTATCCAGATTATCTTTTTAAATTGCTCTACTTCCAAGTTTCTGACCGCGGTGAGCTGAGCTAACCTCGGTTATATCCTACCTAGTATATAACCTTTGAGGAGCCTTGATATTAAGGCGAGCATAGCGAGACTTAATTCGCGATGCGCGCTATCTTTTCAAGGCCGTACCGCCCCAGTCAAACTACCCATCTGCCGATGTCCCTCCCTTTCGGGAGGTTAGCAATATAGAGGCGATAGGGCAGTGTTACATTGTTGACTCCACTCTCTCTTGCGAGAAAGCTTCTACGTCTCCTGCCTACGCTCTACAATCACACCCATATCGCAACAACAGACTATAGTAAAGCTCTACGGGGTCTACTCTTCCCACTAGAGGTCTCTGGCCTAATCACCAGAACAATAGTTTCGCCGGGTTCCATCTCGGGACAGCTTCCACCTGGTTAATCCATCATGCAGGCCAATATCCATGACTCCTTATTCATAATATTTTCACCCCAGTTCTTTTTGACTGGAAGCTACTTTTTCTTTCAAGAAAAAGGAGTTTATTTAGTTGGCAAGGGATTACGCTCATTGTGTTACTGTCTCTCATTCAAGAAACGGGCTTGTCATTTCTGCAAACCTCCTTACGTTACCGCAAGGTTCGGACTATATCTTCACAAACTTATTCAATTTGCGTCTGACATATAGTCTCTGGGGATTCTTCTCAGAACAGAAAGACGCATAGCGTCATTTTATTTCGAGAAATCTTTCCTGCGGATTGTCCCTTATTTCTAATTTTTTAGTTTTCGCTATCTGTCACCAGGTAGTATCCTATTAGAAATTCAACGGGATGTTCCCGCAAATAGTCAGATTTTACTAAGGCAACGTTCTCACCTTAAGACCCTCAGAGTTAGGGCCGGCCTACAGCGGGGCTTCGACAGGTTGAAACCCGTTTTAACACACCGCTAGTGGCCACGACTCACCGATTATATACGGCCTTTCGGCTTGGCAATCGGCTATGTTTTTGTTAAACAGTCCGGTGGAACTTGTCACTGCGACCTGCTTATCACTAAGCAGGCACCAATTCTACCGAAGATACTTGGCTAATTTGCCGAATTCCCTGAAATGGATTCTCCCGAACACCTTCGCCTTCTCAGCAGGAACACCTGTTTGCCGGCTAGGCTAATGAACTTCTTTTCCTATTATAGAAAACTGAATACCCAAAGGATATAATTCATCTCTTAAATCGTCAAGAATTGTTCTATTTTCTTCGACACGACTTATATCTTGGTATACAGAAAGTGCTATAATTGTTTCTTCTCTAGTTAAAGCAAATTCGCCTTCTCTTACGAATTCCTGTCCTGAAACGTCTCTCCTATATTTAGATAAAACTCGTCTCATTCCTTCAAGAGCCATTTCATACTCATCTGTCGATAAACCCTTAAGCAATTACTTGCGACCTTTGGGGTCGTTTAGATCTCTAAGTCTATCAAACGTGATTTCGTATTCCATGGCATCTTCTATCTAGAGAATCTTCTTAAATTTTCATCAGCCAAACTGTCGGTTCTCGGTACGACCATCTAGCATCCTAACTGTACAGATTTTCATGGGCCACAGGAATCGTCCGAAGCCGGCATACACCAGCCCATTCGTGCATTCACGCGGTTCTCGTCATTACAACACTCCCCGCGCTTCGGCACTTAACAACGACGACGGTCGTTGTCGAACTATCCCAAGGCGTCGACGTACAGATCGGAGGAAACTAGAAGGTAACGGAATATTAACCGTTTTTCCTTTCGCGGACTTCTTCTTAAGGGTCCGCTTAGGGTCGACTAACCCCACTCAGATAAGCTTTAAGTGGGAACCCTTGTTCCTTTTGGCGATCGGGATTCTCACCCGACTAGATTGCTACTCCCAGCAGGATCTTCTTTGCTGCAAGGTCCGTCCCCTCTTACGAAGAGATTTCTGCCCTAGCAGCATGCCTCCCTACCACTTGCAATTAATTGCAAATCCGCAATATCGGTGGCTAACTTAGCCCCGTCCATTTTGCTGACACGCAAAACGCCAAGCGAACTAGATTCGTCTTGCGCGTTTTCAGCGCCTTGGTCTTCGATGGGTCCGCTATATCACGAACTCCTTTCTCATAATATTTTTCAATCAAAATTTCTTTTTGACTGGAAGCTACTTTTTAAAAAGAAAAAGGAGTTTTACGCGTTGATTATAGGATGGCTGCTTCTAAGCCAACCTTCCCACTGTCTAAAGACCAGGACTACTTTCGATACACTTAGTTAGCACTTGGGGACCTTAATTGCAGTCTGGGTTGTTTCCCTCTCGAGCGCCAAAATTACTCCGGCGTTCTCACTCCAGCTCATGTGCTGATGGATTTGAAGTTTGACAAGACAGGTGGAAGTCTCCCTCCTTGACTGTCTAATCAGCGCCCTACCCCACCAGCTTCTAAGAGCCAGGCTGCACTTAGATGCATTTCGGGAGGAACCAGCTTTGGTCTCTTCAGGGCGGATAACAAATGCGAAGACGTCTAGAAAAATGTCAAGTCGAAAAGGCTGGTTTATTCTCAGAAAGAGAAATTGCAGCCCGATTTTCCGCTTTAGCATTGTTCCAAGCAATGTCGAATCATAAAACAAACTTCCTTAGGAGAAGCCTGTTTGGTTCCTAGCAGTTTTTATTCTACCAAGCCATGCACATTGCTTTCGCATAATTACTTTCTACGCCACCCAAAAAGATATTACCAGATTCGATTGGCTTTTCACCCCTAACCCCAGGTCACCCGAAAGGTTTATACTCATAGTAAAAACATTTGTGACTCGGATTAGTAAATCCAATAATGCTATTTCCAATAATGCTATGTCAGATTCACTAGTTGAGCACCCGGCAGACGGACGATGTAAACATCGTCAATCAATCATGGCTCTTACTATAATTGTACCATAACCGGTAACAGGCCTCCACTCCGCTTTCGCGAAGCTTCACCTTGCCCAGGGTTAGATCATCTGGTATCCCGACTTGAGAATGAGACTTACAAGGTTTGCATGAATATCAGATTTTGTTTTTCCTAACTCTTTTGGCTTTAAATTATATGATTTTGCTGCGAATCGAAGAAGACTTGCTTTTGTAATATCTTTCCATAAACCACTTCCGGAAATCTTTACGCCTTCTACAAATCCTATTTCTTCTGAGAATTTTATTACATTTTCTGGTCTTCTTAACAAAACTGCATCTTTCAACATTGTTGGTTTATATCCCAATTTTTTCAAAAGTTCAAAATACTGTCTTCTGAGATTATTGTGTTCACAATACAATTTCACACATCTGTCAAACCGAAACCCATATCGTGCTTTTCCGATGTTGAAGATTATTGTTCCATCGCCTGTGAATGCGTATTTTAGAAATTCTTTTGCAAGAATGGAATTATTTCGTATAAAATCGGGTATTTTTGCTTCTGTTTCTTTGCCATCCTTGCTGAGAGTTCTGTAAGATGGCGAATATCCAATAAGTTCATCCTTAACTTTTCGGCTTATCCAAGCTTGCGCTTTCCATGCGCCATTTCTGTACTCTTTTGCAACTTTTAAGTTAAAAAGTTGCATCATAAGACTTTCAAATTCCTTCACAAAATCTACAGAATTTGACGTGAAATGAATGCGCCACTTTTTGCCACTTATCAAGGAGAGTCCGCCATCTGTCAGAAGCAATCCTACCAGTCTTGCTAGCAGGATTTCTCTTTCAATAAATTTTTCCATATTCGTTATAAGGCAAGACAGACTAATCTATATTTCGATTATCAAAAAACAGATTACCTGCCGAGTTATAACAAAATCATATAGCAAACCTATGCTCACTCCTAAGTTTTCGGGTCTTTATCCCGTGACTGTCCGCACTTTCATACGATGCGCCTCGTTACCTGCGCGCATATTGCT
>CAYJUT010000050.1:0-6059 GCA_964373415.1 uncultured archaeon
TCTACAGAGCTATCTTTTTATTCCATGACAACAAAAGCTTCTGGAAGGGGTCGTAGTATAACCTGGTAAGCTTTTCAAAAACTTGAAGTTAAGCAAAACGAAAGGTTTAGGGAATTAGTACAGCAGTCTCCAAAACTGCCTATGGGAGTTCGAATCTCTCCGACCCCATTTTATTACTATATAGTAATAAATATACTATATCTTTATATACTATCCAAGGCATAGTAGTATTATGAATTACGTATCAAAACAATTGGCAAAAATCACTTTAGTAGGAGCTTTGGCTTTGTCTGGATGCAATGGTCATACTGAAGGCAATAAATCAAACTTGCCAGATTTTGCGGTAAGGCGTCCAGAAAAAATGTGGGTAATGGGTGGTAATCCTTCTCTACGCTATTCTCGAGACGGATTTACTTACGAACCTCATGTAGTTCAAAGCACTATAGACCCTTATCAGTGGGACCTAAGAGGAGTGGTCGCTAAACAAGGAAAGAAGAAATACATCTTTTTAGACGGTATGGCCGATGGGCGTTTAACTAGTGTGAGCGGCACAAACAACAATGAACTCCCTTATGGAAGAATGGGAGCACTGCCGGGCTCTATAAATGAATTTGTAAATTCGGCTGGAGAAGGAGCAGATCTTACTTATAAACTCTTCAGGGAAGAACTTTGCACAGAAAGGTAAATTAATTTTTTCTGATATATATATCTCCCTCTCAGATTTCAAAAGCTGTCTACTCCGACCCCATTATTAATTTCAAATGCGTCAAATCAAGCTATATATGAAGAATTTCATGTTTTATAAAAAGGAGTCCAGTTCTATCCAGCCCCACTGACAAGCATATAATAATAAAAGAGTTGTCAAATGCTTTCAAAAATAAAAGCCATCAATTTTCTTTCTGCAGCGTGAAGATGCTCTTGATAAGTCTGACGTGACACGCCGAGACGTTTTGCAAGACTGTTCATGTCTATTCTTTTGGGTGTTGCATAATATCCGTTTTCAATAGCTGTATGCAATGCCATTTTTTGCTTGTCTGTAAGGTCTGGCAAAATTCTTGGTATGTAGACATCACCTTTTTTTATTTTTGTCAATGATGTAAGCTTGATATTGAACACTTTCGGCGCTTTCCATATCAATTTCAGAAGCTGTTTTTTGTTCCAACTTGCAAATTCCCAATATTCGTAACCATCGGGTTTGAGTATTATTGGTTTATTTTGAAAGAGAGAACTGTCAAAGAACGGTGCATAGTAGCTTTTTTTCAAGCTTTCTACATTAAGTGTAAAAAACATGTTTCCTACAGGCAGAACGGTTTTGATACTCCCTATTCTCCTGATGTCTGACATGAAATCAGACTTGTTCTTTTCGTGACCTTCAATTATGTGTATTTCTGTGTAGAAGAAATTTCTCTTGTTTTGGTAAGAATTTATCAAGTAAACATAGTCTATTACATTATGTTTTACACATAGCGGCTCCACAAGACAATTATTGTGAAGAACTTTCATTTTTGCAAGCCACATAAATATAGTATATTTCCTGCCTATTTATTACCAGCATACGCTGGTAATAACTAAATACCACTTAAAAGTAATAAACAATATATGAAATTATATTTAGTGAACGCAGGAAATGACGAGACAGCAGGAACGGCGAACGACAGAACGTTTCCTGCCGCAGGTGTGCTCTCGCTCGCTTCCGCCGTCAGGCACTTCAGACCTGACATAGATGTCCAAGCAAGGGATGGACAAATATATTCAATAGAAAATATAATTTCTGACATAAATTCTTATAGACCTGATGTAGTTGGTGTAAGCGTTCTCGGGACTTCGTATCAAAACTCTTTGAAAATAGCGGAAGCTGCAAAAAATATCGGGGCTACTACAATATTTGGCAACGACCAAGCTGCTGTAATGGCAGAAAAGATACTCAAGTCAAGAAAAACGGTTGACTATATTTGCACTGCTGATGCCGGAGAGTTTTCTTTTCTGCGTTTCATAGATTTTGTTGAAGGTAAAGCGTGCATAAATGACGTGCCTAAGGTAGCACACAGGACAAAGCTAGGCATAGTAATAAATCAAGGGCAGGAAATACAAGATTCAAGAAACATTACAGCACTTGACAGGATTCCTTTACTAGACAGGTCGATATACCCACAAGAACATTGGCAGGCATATCTGAAAAACTATCTTGAAAGATATTCAAAAATACATCAAGATGTAAATGTAACTGGCGTCGATACAATAAATAGGGCTAGAGGATGCTCTCGTTTCAAGAATGAATGCTTGTTTTGTGGAATAGCTGACCTTTCTATGAGATTTTCAAGCCCGGAAATATTCTGGAAAGAGGTCGCAAAAGGTATGGGGCAAACGGGTGCCAATATATTTTATGAGGCTTTTGACAGTATGAGCAGTGCTCCAGGATGGATTAAACGTCTTATTGAAGCCAAACCAAGGTCAGCAGAAGGTGCAAAATTCTTCGTTTATACGCAAGCAATGGAAAGCGACCAAAAACTAGTGGAGCTTTACAAAAAACTGGGCGTATACAGAGTCAATATCGGATATGAGTCTGGGGATGATAATATGTTAAGACGACTGAAGGGTCCAAAAGATACCGTTCAGCAAAATAAAGTCGCTTCCAGAATGTATAGAGGTGCAGGTATTCGTATATATGGTTCGCTTGTCCTCGGCGGTCCTGGAGAGACACAGGAATCCCTACAGAGCAGTGTGGATTTTGCTCGTTGGACGGTCGACAATGACGTTATAGCTGCAATTGAAGCCCAACCACTTTATCCAGAAATGAATGCACGTGCAGGAAGGTGGTTGATGAACCCTGAAATTGCACTAAAAGATGCTGAAAAAATGGGATTTTCTATAAGAAATCCAACTTTGCTTAGAAAAATGCCTGAAAAATACGGTTATAAAGACGACCAGTGGTTTAGTGATGAAATTGCAAGAGACTGGACTGAAATATTTTGCAATGTTTCCTATGATGATTTGCTTGATGCATCAAGAGAGATAAGGAAATACGCTGCAAGCCGAGGCTATGCCCAGGGCAGTGGTGTATCCAAAGATCTCTGAATATGCTTTTGGTTAATCAGACCCCCACTTCATAGTCAATTTTAAATATATAACTATTATAAGATACTTATAACAGTTATAAGGTGAGTTTATGGAAACAACCACAATCCCAATTAGCAAAGAAGTAAGAGACCTTTTGAAGAAAACTGGCCGCAAAGACGAGACTTACGATGATGTGATAAGAAATCTCCTGAAAGCAAGCAAGATAAAGAAATTCTACGACGAAATGGAAAAAATCCTGGAAACAGAGGAGTTCGTTCCCCTTGGCAAAGTTTGACGTTCTTTTATCAAAAACAGCAGGAAAAGAACTGAATTCACTAGACAAGGTTGCTCAAAACAGGACTAGAAATGCTCTCAAAGAACTTGAGGACGACCCGTTCAAGCCAAGGCCAAAAGCTGACATCAAGAAATTGCACAAGATGTCAAAGCACCAATTTTACAGGCTCCGTGTCGGAAACTACAGAGCTGTGTATGCAATAGAAGGCACAGAAGTCAAAGTCACGAGAATAATTTCGAGAGGAAAAAGCTACGAATGGCTTGACTGAAACACATCCAACAGGACTTGAAATTCAACATCCTCACGTCCCCACATGTCACTTAAAATTAGGCGGCTGCATTGTTATGTTCTGCTCAGTTGAAGTTGTTGTATTTTGAATTTTGTGATGGCCGAGGCGATTTCTCAGTCCAGCAAGGCGCACGAAAGGCTCGCCATCCCTGACTTGCATATCATATTCCTTAAGGAAACCATCATTTACAAGTCTTTTGTCAATGAGCGTATCTTGCGCGCCTTCTGAAATAAGCTTTAATAATCCAAAATCGCCCACTCTGCTTTTTGTACTCAATCTTTCCGGGGCCTCTTTTATAAAACCGCCAAATATAGCTGCGTAGGAAATATTTTCACGCGGTTCAACCTGGTGAATGAAAACAGCACGGTCAAAAGGATAAACCAATGCCGTTGGAAATTTTGGCTTGCCGCCAAGTATCGCCAGCGTATCGTCAAGGACGGCGTCTTTGAACGCTTTTGCCACTGAATCATTATGGACTGTAAGATTTCTGGCAAGCACATACGTATTTGCATTTAGCTGCACAGGTGTAGAATAATCACGTCTGTTAACTATAAGCAATGTATCTGGTAGTTCGGTCTTCAGGTTTTCCGGTCGCTCAAGAGCTATATCGTGCTTTACACCCTCCTTGCCCTCTAGGTTTTGTGACAACTGGTTTATCAGGTAATCAGCAACAAGTCGCAAAAGCACATACTGTTCGCTTTCATCTGTCGATCTGTTTTTCAATGTTCTGTAACCCTGACCTAGCCTGTTGACTTCGTACAACTCTGCCAAGGCACTCAAATGCGCTTCAAATGCCGAAACGACTTTTTCGTAAGAAGGTCTTTTTGTTGTAGGCGATGTGGTAACCAGAAATTCTATGTCACCAAAGCCAACAGCCCGTGTAACAGGCGAAGGCGGCCTTGCTTCATCGCTGTAGCCATTTTTAGACTTTATCGTCTGTTCAAAGGCGCCTATTACATATTTTTCGATAAGCCTTCTGTCGCGACCTGCCCATCTCGTATATCTGGAAAAGCCCTCCAGATCCATATCAAGGCTGGCTGGCATTTTAGGCATATTAAAGTGTTCGAGGATCTCGACCTTTTTGACAGCAGTCATAACCAGAATAAGCCCTGAAAGTTCTTAAAATTACTCGACCAGACCGAATTCGCCGTCCCTGTAGGCGCATATGTTGCTCTTGCCATTTCTTACGCCTTTCGCCCTATACATGGCTTGGTCCGCCAATCTTACAATGTTATCATAGCCAACCACGTCATCCATGTTGCCAGGATAATGACATACCAGACCAAAGCTTAACCTGTCAGGAAGCATGTCTCGTATTCTTTCTGTAACTATGACGCCCCGCTCTAGGGGTGTATCCGGCATAAGAAGGCCAAATTCATCACCAGCATACCTGAACGGCGTATCCGAAGGCCTGGAGCATTTCCTGTATGTCCTGCCTATTTCCGCCAGGATCTCATCGCCCCTGGGATGCCCGAAAGTGTCGTTAATATCCTTAAAATTGTTCACGTCCGCGAATTGAAGTGTTAATGGCCTGTTACTACGGAAAGCTATCTGGAGTTCGCGTTCCAATGCCCTCCGGAGCGCCCGTCTGTTGCTTAGGCCAGTCAAATAATCTATGGTTTTTTGGCTTTCTGATCGGATATAATATGCCATTACAGCTGGTTTTTCCGCTACCGCCATAGCTAGGTCTGTGTTAGCCTCAAGCTCAGGCCACATCTCCTCTGGAACGCTGTTCCTTATCACGTGCCAGGCATCGTGCATAGAATCTACTTTCGTCATAAAACACCTATTTTTGTAACTACTATCAAGTGATACGTAAGCGGCATGTACTTAAAGCTTTGCTTCAGGCGTAATGCTTAAATACTACACGACTTCTAAGATGTTTGGGTGTGACAAAATGAAAAATGGAAAAACAGGAGAATGGGCATACCTTGTATCAGTAGTCATAGCAGTTTTGGCCGGTATAGCGGCTGCTGCAGGCTTCGGGGCTTCCAGCTGGATAGCTGTGTTGCTCGTGATACTAGGTGCAGTTGTCGGTCTCTTGAACATAGCTGAGAAAGAAACCACAGCTTTCTTGGTTGCCACGGTGGCTCTGGTTGTTGCCAGCCTTGGGGCAAACGTCAGTGGTACTGCCGGTACGTTCCTTCCTCTGAACATCGTGCCTGGTCTTGGTACTCTGATAAACGCGGTTGTTGCTAATATCGCAATATTCGCTGCTCCAGCTGCTATAATCGTTGCTGTCAAGGCAATTATGAACCTAGCTGGTAAAAAGTAAACCCTTTTGCTCACGCAAAAGCGTTTGCGGAATGCCTGGTTAGGAAAGGCTGGTTTCAGACCGATACAAGAACGAATTTTTTGCTTTTTCTTTTAATTTCCTTTTATTTATTATCTTAGATTCATTGAAAACTGCCATCCTCT
>CAYJUT010000051.1:0-4288 GCA_964373415.1 uncultured archaeon
GTTGCCTTTTCGTTTTCTTTGCCAGCGTAGCAATCTATAAGTTTCCAGCCTTTTCTGCTTGCGTAATCCTGAACTGGCTGCGTAAGTAAATCATGATGGTATGTTGATGTCACAAGAACGAGCGGTATTCCCAATTCTGTCGCACGCTCTGCGACCTCTACGCCAAGAGGCTGATTGGCTTCGGATTCTTCCATTGCCTTTGTCAAAGCTCCATAATAATCACGGTCACCTTTTTCTCTGTATATTAGACAAAGTGTATTTTTTGCTGCATGTGTCGCTATTCCTTTGTCCACGCCACTCGCTTGTTTTATCGCCATAAATACAGGACTTTCTGCCAACTCACCCTGAATTCTATTCACAAAATATCTTACATATTTCCTCAATTCAGGGTCGTTTACATCCACATGTGGCGAAAGAGCTTCATAGGCTCTTCGGACTCGCATTTCTCTCGGGTCTGATTGTGCCATCCTTTCGACTACTTCACTGCCCAACGAAGTATCACCACTTCCAGTTTCTCTTGGAAAGAAACAGTCTATCATTGCAAAGTCTGTCGGCGCTGCATGGAGATTCTGGACCGCCGAATTGTAGTCCACAGCATATATAGGACTCTCGCTAACAGAATCAAAAAAATCTCTTGCGCCCTTTCTGTAATCTGGATTGTCTTCAACTATTAGCAATCGCGGCATTTTAGCACCCCTTATACTTTACGCCGTTAGCCTTTTAAAGCTTTCTACTATTCATCACTTAAAAGTAACATAAATTTATTAAAGGGATAGCTCACTTACTCAGTTTGATATGAAGGGTTTTCTAATCTATTAACCTAAGATACTTTTCGCTTTCTTGACGTCTTTCTTTATCTGTTTTACCAGCGCCTCGGCGGAATCGAATTTTCTTTCGTCCCTCAGCTTCTTGACAAGCTCCACATCTATTTTCTTGCCCAGGATGCTTCTATTGAAGCTGAAGATATAAACCTCCAGCAGCTTTTCTCTCGGGCCGAACGTGGGCGCGTAGCCGATATTCGCGGCGCCCTTGTATTTCCTGCCGTTGATGTGAACATAGACAGCATAAACGCCACTATGTTTTCCGCTGAAACAAAGGTTTGCGGTTGGAAAACCCAGCTTCTTGCCACGCCTGGCTCCCTTGATAACCCTGCCTGAGATAATCATGAGAATAAGATAGGAAAGAGAAAATTTAAGGTGTATATGGCTTTTCTAGAGACCTTACCTGTCTTGCAGCAGCCCTAGGAAAGACTGAAAACTCTGAACTGCGAGCCAGATAATCCACGTTTAGTTCTCTTGCGGCTTTTTGTTCTTGCAAAAAATTCCTATAATCATTCATTACCATATTGCTCACGTACACGCCAGCGGCAGCCGCGCTTACTCCAAATAAAATTTTAATTGCAGTTACTGTTCTCATTTTTTCACCTTAAACTATTGAACAAAAGGCTTTTTAAATTAAATTGGTCTAAATCTGCCCGACTTCTTTCGTGAGGCCTTTGCGCTCGCGTATCTTGAGTATCGTCGGCATTTTGAGTTCTTCAGGTATTTTTTCAAACGTCACGTCAATCATCGAGTAGAAGCCCTTGCCCTGCGTGGCGCTTTTCAGCTGGCTCTCGAAGCCGAACATCTCTGCCACTGGCAGCTTGCATTCTATCACGGCAGCCCCCATTTCCGTCTTCACGTCGCCTATTTGTCCGCGTCTGTTCGTCACCTGGTTCATCGCGTTGCTCATTAGCTCTTCCGGCACGTCTATGCGTATTGTCTGCACCGGTTCGAGCATTGTCGGTTTTGCGCGCAATATGGCTTCCTTTATCGCATCGCTCACAGCCGGCAATACCTGCGCCGGGCCTCGGTGTATTGCATCCTCGTGTAGCTTGGCATCATGGAGTTTTACCTTCAGGGCGGTGCAGGGCTCGCCGCAAAGCGGGCCGGAATCCATGACCTTTTCAAACGACTCTATTACGAGTTCCATTGTTTCATTCAGGTACTGGATACCTTTTGTTGAATCGATAAGTGTGTTCTTGTTAAAAATATCATATAGTTTTTTGGCCTCATCCCTGCCCATCCCATAGTCGACGAGTTTCGGTATGAGATCTTTCAGGAATTTTCTCACGTTCTTTTCCTCTACCTTGCCCTCTGCCAGCGCCGTGTAAAGCCCGGGCTCGATGGGCTCGACTGTCACGTAGAACCTGTTATGCCTGTTTGAGGATTTTCCCTCTACCTCAGGGCTTTCTGTCCGCACAGTCTCGCGGTATATTACGATGGGCATCGATGTAGTCACGTTTATTTCCTTCTCTTTCAGCGGCCTCTCGATTTTTGCATCTATATGCAGCTCGCCCAGACCTGATACAAGATATTCGCCTGTCTCTTCGTCTATTTTTATTGCCAGTGTGGGGTCCTCCCTGCTAACCTGGCGAAGGAACATTATCAGTTTTGGAAGGTCTTTCGGATCCTTGCATTCTATGGATTTTGTGACTACAGGCTCGAACAGGTGTTTTATCGCTTCAAACGGTTCTATCTCCCTTTCCGGGTCGCAGAGCGTCTCGCCGGAGAACGTATCTGTAAGGCCGACTATGCCCACGATATTCCCGGCCGGTATTTCATCCATCTGTACCCTTTGTGGGCCTTTGTAAACAGAAACTTGCTGAATGCGCTTGGTCATGTGCTGGCCAATGAGACGGACTTCCTGACCCTTTTTCAGAGTGCCGGAGAAAACGCGGCCCGCTGCTACAACCCCTGCATGCGGATCTGGAACCACCTTTGTTATAACTACTGCGAGCGGGCCGTTAGGATTCATGTCCAGCATGCTCTTGCCTATTTCGCTTTCAAGTGAGCCATGCCAGATTTTGCTTATCCTGTATTTCGCAGCATCTGCGGGGTTAGGAAGGTGTTTTATGACCGAGTTTAGAAGAACCCTGTGAAGAGGCGCGCGCTTTGTCAGCTCCTCGTCACGGTCGCTTGAAGTATAGTCGATTATGTCCTTGAATGTTATTCCTTCCTTCTTCATGTAAGGCACGCTGATCGCCCATTTTCTATAGCCGGATCCGAAGGCAACTGATCCGTCGTCGACTTTTACTAGCCACTTTTCTGCCAGCTCCTTCTCTGCATATTTTTGTATAAGTTTGTTGACCTGGGTGATTATCATCACGAAGCGTTCCTGCATCTGCTCCGGAGTCAGCTTCAGTTCTTTTACCAGCCTGTCAACCTTGTTTATGAAAAGTATCGGTTTGACACGTTCGTGCAGCGCCTGGCGAACTACTGTTTCGGTTTGTGGCATCACGCCCTCTACCGCATCAGTCAATATTACGGCACCATCTACTGCTCTCATAGCCCTTGTCACGTCGCCACCGAAGTCTACGTGACCCGGCGTGTCGATAAGGTTGACCAGATAAAGATCGGGCCGACTGACGCCACTGGCGTCTACCGTTTCGACTTCGTGCACCATGGATACGTTGGCAGCAAAAATAGTGATGCCTCTCTCTTGCTCCTGCTTGTCGAAGTCAGTAAATAGTTGCGTTCCTGCAAGTTGCTCGGACATCATGCCTGCGCCGGCGACCAGCGAATCTGTAAGCGTCGTTTTTCCATGCACTCGAATTCTCACCAATTGTTGAGAATTAATCGATATGGGCGGCGATCGCTATGTTTCTTATGTGGTCTGGCTTCTTCATGAGATATGCAATTTCTTCTGTTCGGTCTTTTGCCATTTTTATCTCCTCTTTAAGTTTGAAATTTGATGTTCAGCTCTTGAGTATTATTTTGTCCTGATATAAAAGTCAATGACAAATAATAGAACTAAGACTATACTTGCGTTAATTAATAAAACAAAAGTACACCTGACATCACATTTCTATTGAATCGAAACATTAAAATACGTTTTGGCTGGTCGATTTACAGGTTAAATAAATTACAGACACTTTTTAGGTATGCCAAAATCGCACATACTTGACATCTCAGGTAAGGTGGATGACGAATCAACAGACCTTGGGAAATTCTCAAAATCTATGAAAGAAACGGTTGGCTGGCAACCCGGCTATGAAATGCATCAAGCGTATGCGCCCAGTCTAAATTTTCCTTCCACAGAATTTATTCGTTGGAAAGGACACTTTATAGAAACTCCGTTTGGAAGGGAAAACGACAACTTCTTTTTAGCACAATTGGTAACTCAGGAAAGATTGGAAGCTTTTGAAAGATTATTGCAGGCCAATGACGTGCGATATGCAAGAAATCCAAGATTTTTTGAACTTTGCTGTCCTAAGGCTACGGATGCCGTGCAAAGTTTATTCTTATAC
>CAYJUT010000051.1:4388-5743 GCA_964373415.1 uncultured archaeon
TTTTGACGGCGATTCTGAATTAGGTTGGCACCCTTATGATGTTGATCGTTTTCCTACGCATGAAGCAGCAAGAAACTCTGTTGAGGCTGAAATTGAAGAAAAATTGTCTGGTCACGCGAGCGGTTACCGAGGGGCTGTCATAATGGATGCAAGAAATAAGCCTTTATACAGATACCCTAAAGAGTTGAGCGATGATGATGTAGCTTCTGCTATTAAATCAGATGACATAGTTGTGTGTATTGATGAGACGCCCGAAATAGTCATCTATCCTGACGGCGTTACGTTTGTACTGGATTATTTTCCGGTGCCTCTTACAGGAATTTTTGGGAAGGGAAATCCTCTGGCAAGTTATTCTACCGGGGCCTGCACGAACTGTCAGAAAGTATTGAGAAAATCACTTTGGGAAAAAACCGTACAAAAAATGCTCGCAGAAAAGTTAAGAACCGAAGAAGGGGAATCTTACAGATTCGAAGACCTATTTGGAGAAGTCGCACAAAGGACAGGATACAAATTCGACATGTCAAGAATAAAAGTTGGAATGTCAAAAAGAGTCGTCCCTGTTTATAACGGCCCGTCAAGTATGTAGAATAAAAACCTGCGAATCAATTCTATTTATGCGAAAGAAGCCGCTGGTCATAATATTTCTCATTGTAATTATTATAGCGTATGGCATCAACTCATTATTGCCTGCCGGCAGAGAACGCACCTACGTCACAAAGGTGATAGACGGCGATACGATTGTAGTCGCCGGTGGCCAGAGCGTGCGACTGCTGAATATAGACGCGCGCGAACGTGGCGAGAACTGCTATCAGGAAGCAAAAGATAGAATGACCGATCTGGTACTTTTGAAGAATGTTACGCTTGAAAGGGACGAGGTGAACAAGGACAGGTATAGGCGCTCGCTAAGATACGTCTATGTCGACGGCGGGATGGTCAACCTTCAGATGGTTCGCGAGGGTCTTGCGGTTGTTTACATAATATCGCCGAACGAAAAATACAGTAGCGATTTTGAAAGTGCTGAGAGCGCAGCGCATGATGAGGGCGGGTGCGTGTGGACTACAACGCCATGAGGAAGATTGTAAAAGATCTGTAAATTAAACTTTTTTCTGTTCCATAATTTCCTTCAGATTATTTAGAGCCGTTTTTGAAAACGGGTCTTTCAGTTCTCCCGTTTCAACCCATTCAAAATAAGTTAATTCTGTCAAATCGTCTCCTAGAGACTTGAAAATATAACGAACTCTATAGCTGCCATCCTTTTGGCTCATCACAAAACTTTTGTTTTTCTTGAATTCGGTTACTTTATACTCAGTCCACTCACATTTTTTATTTCTGTTTGTATAGACTGTTCCCAACCT
>CAYJUT010000052.1:0-5733 GCA_964373415.1 uncultured archaeon
GTCGTGTTGTCTCCCGATGCAGTCTGGTTCTTGCACACTGTCGATGTCACAACGCCTCCCACAGTCGTCACATTGTCTATGTATTCTCCAGAAGAACACTGCCTCGATGAAGATGCTGTAAGGTTCACCTTTGTGCCAATACTTCCATATATTGTGTTATTGGCATTTGTCAAATCTGTGAGATTTGCCTTAGTTCCAAAAAAATCTGTGATCGTCTGGTTGTTAGAGTTCAGTCTTCCATATACAGCAACTCCACCAATAAATATATCCCTCGTGAAGTTACCTTGATCAGAAGTTATGTTTGCAAACCAGTTCCAGACGCCCGTGAAGTTATTAAACGTGGTGAGGTTAGCCTTTAGATTTGTCAGCGTGTTATTGTTTCCTGTTATTTCATTCTTCTGTGTAGTATTGTCTTCCACGCCACCGGCAGCACTGGAATCTACGCAGTAGTCAGTGTCCGCGCCGCCTGTTATCATTCCGCATGAGACGCCACCAGAAACGTTGAACGAGCCTTGTACATAAAGTGTTGAGGTCGGGTTCGTAGTATTTATTCCAACCCTTCCTGATGTGTTCACATAAAGCGTTCCGTTTGCGCTAAGTGAAAGATTGTTTGTGCTGTCTCCACCGGATATTGTCAAAAGACTTGATAGCGTGCCACCTGTCAGGTTGAGTTTTTGACCAAGACTTCCATAGATTGTATTGTTTGCATTTGTAAGATCGGTCAGGTTAGCCTTCTGTCCCAAGCTTCCATATATTGTGTTGTTTGCTGACGTCAGGTCCGTTATGTTGACTTTTGTTCCAAGTCCTGCCGTTATTGTCGTATTATCTGCTGTTTGCTTCGTTTCTAAATTTCCTATCCGTGCATTCGTCGTCGATAAATTATTTGCTACAGTTGTATTGTCCGCTGTCTGTTTCGTTTCAAGATTTCCGATACGTGTATTGGTCGTTGTAAGATTGCCCGCTAGGGTTGTGTTGTCGCTTATTTGGCGGCCTGTGACGTTGATGCCATCTACAGTTAACGTGCCCAGGATTTCAAATCTGGTTGTAGGGTTTGTTGTTCCTACCCCGACACGCTCCTGGCTACTGTTGACGTAAAGCGCGCCTGATATGTTTAATGAAATATTGTTGACCGCAGAAATATTTTGTATTGTCAACGCTCCTGACAACGTTCCTCCTGTAAGGTTTAATTTCTGGCCAAGCGAGCCGTATATCGTATTGTTGGCATTTGTAAGGTCTGTGAGGTTCGCTTTTGTGTTTATTGCATTTGCCTGGGTCGTATTGTCACTTGTGCCGCCGGTTTGATTGAAGCACAAAATAGCCGTTACAATTCCGCCCACAGTTGTTACATTCCCTATATACTCCCCGTTAGTGCACTGGAAAGATGACGATGCTGTTAGGTTTATCTTTGTTCCTATGAGGGCAACCAGGGTGTTGTTGTTGCTCGTGAAATCAGTTATGTTTACTTTCTGACCAAGGCTTCCATAGATTGTGTTATTGTTTCCAGTTATCCTGTCTGTCAGTGTTTGATTGTCAGACGCCCCGCTTTGGTTGGCGCAGGTTATCGATACGACAACTCCGCCAAGAGTAGTTACATTGCTCACATATTCTCCCGACGAACATTGTTTTGACGAAGAAGCGGTAAGATTAATCTTGGTGCCTATTAGTGCAAGTATAGTGTTGTTGTTATTTAGGAAGTCTGTAATATTCACTTTCTGACCTAAGGATGCATAAATTGTGTTGTTGTCAGACGTTGTTAGGAATCCCGAAACCCTGTCAGAAAGTGTTTGATTATTGGCATTGATTTTGTTATTAAGTGTCGTATTATCTGCTGTTTGTTTCGTTTCAAGATTGCCAACTCTTGTGTTGGTAGTTGTCAGGTTTCCTGCTATTGTTGTGTTATCTGAACTCTGCTTCGCTTCTAAATTGCCTATTCTCGTGTTAGTTGTCGATAAGTTATCAGAAATAGTTTGATTGTTGCTGTTTATCCTCGTAAATATATCTATGCCATTGACGAAAAACGATCCGGTAGCATTGAATATATTTGCCGTTATGTTAGCGAAGTAGTTCCATATGCCAGTGAAGTTGTTGTTCGTTGTCAAGTTAGCTTTAAGATTTGTCAGTGTATTGTTGTTGCCTGTTATCAGATCTGTTAATGTCTGATTGTTGGCATTTATTTTATTATTCTGCGTCGTGTTGTCTTCCGTGCCCCCGCCACCAGTCGCATCAGCGCAGTAATCGCTGTCAGCGCCGCCTGTTATCATTCCGCATGAAATGCCACTGGAGACATTGATGTTGGTTACGTTCAGATCTCTTCGCACAAATAAGTTGGTGAAATATCCTGCAAGCCAGAATATGCCATTATTTCCTAGGTTTGCGCTATTATTTATCGATGGCGTTATGTTTCCCAGCGCAACTGTGTCATTTTTGGTGAACAACGTCTGGTTTGACGCAAATGAATATGCGCTTGTGCCGAAATCAAAGCGCGGTTCTATCGTCTCGCCGTTAACGACTATCTCAAGGAAATAGTTTGTATCAAAAGAAAGGTTTATCAGCGTATTGTTGCCGAGATACGTTGATAGAAGCCCGCGCCTCACAGTAATATTTTCTTGGCGTTCCTGCCACAGAGCCACCCCACCTGTTTTGTTATCGTATATCCTGAACGTGAAATTTGCTGTTCCATTTATGTCTGTGTCGTTCGAGAAAGTGAGCCGTCCGTTCAGCGGTATCTTGGCAGGCAATGCAAATATTGCTGGCACAAGCATAATGAAGACTAGCAGTATTATTGCAATTCTAGGTTCTACCCCAAGCTTGCGTTCTCTTCTCATAAACATCATTTCCTCTTTTTGATTTCCTTCAGAACAATAGGCGTTGATTTGTCGAGCTCGGTTTTCGGGTCCATTAGGAAAGGAACGAAAAGGAGCTCGGTGTCGTTGTCCCAGCCCATCAGCTTCATAACATCCACTGGTATCGTAATCGTGGCTTGGCCGTTCTTGTCTACAGATATCTTAGGCATTTTTACACCTTAATTATACATTAAAAAATCTAAATTATGTATTATAATGTATTAATTAAGTCTAAATTAGCCATATTTAAGCATTACGTAGTTCTACTGTATAGTTAGAATTAGCTCGTATGGATACTAAATTATTATTCCATATCCTACAAGATGCCATCGTCCACCGACCTGCATGGATATGGCAGTCTTTTCCCCTTTCTCAGTACATACAGGCAGTTTCAGTTTCGCGTGAATTACACCTTTGCCTGCTGAAACCACGACGCCAACAGTCTTTGCTATTGTAACTGTAAGCAGGAGAACGTCACCCGTTTTTATTTGGGTGATTTTCTGGTCGCCTGCAACGCCTATCACGTGGTCGAACATTTTTGTTCCCAGCTTTATTTCTTCCAGAACGGGCGGCAGATTATTGCCCGCAACATTTCCGACAAGTCCATCACCCTTTCCGAGAGATGGATCCAGATCCGTCTGAATCGCTATAAGCCCGCCTGGTTTTGCTGATTTTATTTTCTGGCCGGATTCGACCATTTCGATTGCCTTTGTCTTGACAGGAATCCATTTCTCGCCTATTCTTACTCCAGGTCTTATTTCTATTTCATCGCCAACTTTTATTGTACCCTGTGTGAGCGAGCCTCCTATCACCGTCCCTTTGAGGTCCTTTATCGGCGCGCCTGGCCTGTTTATGTCAAATGATCGCGCTACGTAGAATTTTGGCTGCTTTGTCTCATCCCTTTTTGGTGTGGGTATGGTATTTTCAATCGCTTCTATAAGCAGGTCAATATTGGCATTGTTGATTGCACTGGTAGGTATTATTGGCGCGTTTTCTGCTACCGTTCCCTTTACAAATTGTCTTATCTGATTGTAGTGCTCAGTTGCCTGTTCTTGCGATACTAAGTCAACTTTATTCTGGACAATTATTATTTTGTCTATTCCAACTATATCCAGCGCCTTCAGGTGCTCTGCTGTCTGGGGCTGCGGGCATTTTTCATCCGCTGATATTAACAGCAGCGCCCCGTCCATGAGTGAGGCACCGCTAAGTACTGTCGCCATTAGGGTTTCGTGACCTGGCGCATCTATGAATGAAACAGTTCTTGCCGGTTTTGTATCGCCGAAGCATGTCATGCATTTAGGATTATTGGAATAAGATTTGCATTTCTCGCAGAAATAGAAAGTGGCATCGGCGTAGCCGAGTCTTATTGTAATGCCGCGTTTTATTTCTTCGCTGTGTGTGTCAGCCCACTTTCCTGTGAGTGTCTGCGTCAGGGTTGTTTTTCCGTGGTCAACATGGCCAACTAGTCCTATGTTTATTTCCGGTAACATTGAAGTTTCTTTCATTTTCATTTTTTGGTTGAAATTTACCCTCTCCTGAATTATAGTTAACCCAGCAAAGATTTCGGATATGATTTACTGGGTTCACATAAATGGAAAATCTGGCCGGACCAAACCCGATCTAGCCATTCCGTCTTAGTCTAGCCATTCCGTCTTAGTATTATTATTCACTCTTTGCTTCTTCCTTCTTTTCTTTGTTGAAGAGTTGGTCCAGGCTTGTGCTGCCTGCTTTGATAACCTTGCAGTTTATCTGTGCGATGTCATCCGATATCGTGTTTCCACGCAACATCTTTCGCCTCTTGACACCTTCAAGTTTGTATACACCCTTCTTTTCCTTTTTCTTGCCGGAGTAGCCGATACCCTTGGTTATCAAAAATCTTCGGCGTAGCTGGCCTTCTATATCCTTTCTCATAGGAAAGCCGTCCTTGTCGCTGCCACCTGTTATCTGCAGCTCGTAACCGTCCAGCCCGAGAAAGTGTCCTTCTAGGGTGTCGCCTATCGCTTTGCCCAGAACAGGTGCGTCCTTCTGGTCCTTTTCTACCTGCCAGCTCTTCTTGCCGTCGCTTATCACGAATTTGAATACTGCCATTTTTACACCTCAATATCAAATGGGAAACGAAACAGCGATTGAGACCATTTCATATTCTCAAAACCCGAACTAGAAAAAGCGTTTCCGCCCTGATTAGTCCCAGTTTTTCCAGCCGGGTTAGTTTTTACTTGTGGGTAAAGCTTAAATAAATGAATTATCCGCCAAGATACAGTGAGCTGTAAAGTTAGCGACACCTTATGGAGAAGAAACATATAAAATCTCGCTTTTTGCCCCCAACGGCAATATTAAACGAATAATTATCTCGCCTAATAGTTGTTATGTCTAATTCAGAATTCGGGCTAAAAAGATAGAACCGAAAGATTTAGAATAGTTTTTCAGCAAGTGTGTATGTTAAATAACCCACTCCCACAGTTGCGGCCATAGTTGAAACAACGTGATACATAAGAAAACCCAGACAAGTATCTATATCATCTCCTAGAGCGATAATAGTTGGTTTACCAGCATCGTAATCTTTCTTCATTTGATACAATCCGTAAGTTGGGAGTAATTGTTTCCAATTTGGATGATATCTATTTTTCATAACCTTTAGTAATAATCTTATCTTTATAAACATTTTGGTTAGTTTACTACTCTGTAATTAATATCGATAATGCCCGAATTCTGAACTCAAAATCCTTCGGATTTTGCCCCGCTGCGCTCTCCTCCTTTCAGTCGTCGGGAGACATAACAGGAATTTAACGGAAAAATGCTCGGCTCGCATTTTTCCCAAATCGTTCGCTACGCTCACGACTTCGTTAAATTCCGATGTTAGGCGTAATTCAGAATTCGGCTGTTCCCAGAC
>CAYJUT010000053.1:0-5581 GCA_964373415.1 uncultured archaeon
CCAATACGCTATGGTCTATAATTACGTAGGAGTATCAGCCTTCAAACAATACTCATAAAAACCCCGAGAATAAGAGGCTTGTTAAGTGTCGGGAGATTCATAAAAGCGTAGAGATCTAAACTTTTATCGCGTACTTACCAGGAGCAGTCACGCCCATTTTCTTCGCTATCTCCGAATTGACGTCAAATATAACCACTGTTCCCTGAAAGCTTGTCGTAATGTTGCTTGTCTTGCATACCGGGCATGTCGTGCCCTTTAGGATTCTCTTGCAATTTCTGCATGCTCGTTTTACGATATTATTCACCTTTATAGTATTTTCTTCTTTCTTTGCGAATGCCAATGAGCCATCATGTAATATGTTTCTTTTGGCTTAAGGATTTTCTTTTTCAAAGAAAAGTCTTATTTCTTTTTCTTCTTGTCTCTTTCAATCCAGTCCATTGAGCCCAGATGAGGCTGTCTCATTGTGAGCGATATCTTGCTGCGGCCCTTGCCAAGTGATACGCCAACTATCCTTGCTCTTATTAGATCGCCTTCCTTCAGCCTGATACCAGTTTTCTTGCCCGTGAATATAGCGTTTTTAGCGTCATAAGATATCTTGTCGTCCATTATCTGGCTTACATGTACCAGCGCGTCTAGCGGCCCGATGCGCGTGAACGCGCCGAATTCCGTTACGTCCACGACTTCGCCTGTCACTATCTCGTTAAGCTCAGGTTTGTAAACAAGAACCTTGTAATCGACAGGATAGTAGATTGCACCGTCCTCAGGTATTATCTTGCCGTCGCCCACGCTAATCACATCTGTCACAACGAGAAATACGCCTATCTCTGCGTTGAGCTTTCCTTCTATCTGCTCCTGCAACGATTCTTTTACCCCTCTGTCCAGTTCTAGATCGAACTTTACAGGCGGAACCCGCACTTCGTCCTTTACCGTCAATATCTTGAACATTTTTTCACCATTCTTTTTTGACCGTCATATATTCCAAAATCTAATTATAAATTTAAACATGAAAAATTGTTCCTCGTTTTTGGATCTCGATCAGCTGCGCCTCTCACAGACCCTGAAGAACATACTCTCATTGGACAAATAAGTTTTAAAGCTTACATTTTACAGCAATAATAAAGCCCTTATAAGTTTTAACATAATCAGTAATCGTATGGGTACTTGGAAGACGCCTGAATCGCTCGAAATCGAAGTCTTATTCAGAATAGCGAATGGACAGACTACTTTTGAATATGAAGATCTTAAAAGGTTAGATGACGATGTGTTTTATAGATTAGAAGGAAAAAATTTAATTAGAACTATTTCTACTACATACTCGTCTGTAGATATTACATCTCCGGATGATGACGAATATTTGAGTAAAATGGAATGCGATATTACACCCGAAGGCGTACAGTATGTTTCAGATATTCAAAGAAAATATATTGAATCTACAAAATCATTACTGGCGAACGTACCGTCGGGGGAATAACTTTTTGTTTTTGCACTAACATTAATGCAACGCGTACGCAACCAAGAAAGGCGCCATTAATATGGCAAGCGTGTTCATGACCTTGATCAGCGAGTTGATTGATGGTCCTGCGCTGTCTTTACTCGGGTCTCCAACAGTATCACCAATAACAGCTGCTTTATGCGCATCGCTACCCTTACCCCCAAAATTTCCTTTTTCTATGTATTTCTTCGCGTTGTCCCATGCGCCGCCTGCGTTTGCTAGTGTTAGCGCGAGCATCAGGCCAGAAACTATTGCGCCTGCGAGCAGCCCTGCCAGTGCCGCAGGTCCTAGTACAAATCCTACAACAATAGGAGCAAGTACAGCAAGAAGCGAAGGTGCGATCAATTCGTGCAACGCAGACTTTGCCGCAATGTCAACGCATTTAGCATAATCGGGTTTCTGTTTGCCGGATAATATTTTCAATGCTTTGAACTGCCTTCTTACTTCGATTACAATCGAGTAGGCCGCCTTTCCAACTGCCTTCATTATAAACGCTGAAAACAGGAAAGGTATCGCGCCGCCGACCAATAAACCGACAAGCACGCGAACATCAAGGATATCAATTGTAATTATTCCGGAAGCTTCTGCGAATGCTGCAAACAGCGCGAGCGCAGATAGCGCAGCTGAAGCAATCGCAACTCCCTTTGTTGTCGCCTTTGTAGTGTTGCCGACAGCATCCAACGCATCCGTAACTTTTCTTACTTTTGGCGAGAGCCCGGCCATCTGTGCTATGCCACCAGCATTGTCGGATATAGGGCCGAAGCTGTCTATGCTCATTATCATTCCCGTTATCGATAATAGGCCGAGTGCAGCAAGGCCGATTCCATAAATCCCTGCAAAATAGAACGAAGCGAGGATTGCAAGACTGATAACTATGACTGGGATGAATGTGCTCTGGAATCCGACTGCAAGCCCTGTTATAACATTTGTGCCAGCGCCTGTCTCAGATGCCTTCGCTATTTCCTGGACAGGCTTCTTTGACATTGATGTGTAGTAGTCTGTTACTATTGATATTATCACTGCTGTAATTATGCCGGATGTTGTTGCCAGGAATAAATTGAAGCCATTTGGAAATGACATCGTTGCGAGATATGTTCCAATTATTGCGAGTATGGCAGAAATCATTATTCCCTTGTTGAATGCCGACCAGATTTCCTTTTCAGTTGTTGCACGCACAAAAAATATGCCAATTATAGAAGCGATTATTCCGACACCTGCAAGTGTCAGCGGCAGTATCAGCAGAGCGCCGCCTGCTATCGCGCCAAGAAGCATTGCGGCAAGCAACGTAACAACATAACTTTCAAACAAGTCTGCGCCCATTCCTGCGCAGTCGCCGACATTGTCACCAACATTGTCAGCAATAACAGCGGGATTGCGTGGATCATCTTCAGGTATGCCCTTCTCAACTTTGCCCACTATATCCGCGCCTACGTCAGCAGCCTTCGTATAAATGCCGCCGCCTACTCTTGCGAATAGCGAAACAAGAGATGCGCCGAAGCCAAATCCTATGATAAGGTTGACATCGCCATAAGCAAGATACAGGCCGCCGATTCCCAGCAGGCCAAGGCCGACAATTGCAAATCCCGTCACAGCGCCGCCCCTGAATGCTGTGGAAAGCGCATGACCTATGCCGCGCTCAGCAGCTTTCGCCGTCCTCACGTTCGCGCGCACTGATATCTGCATACCGACAAATCCGGCCAATGCGGATAGTATTGCGCCCGCTATGAATGAAACTGCTGCCGTTATGCCAAGCACAACGCCAAGTACGATGGCGATTACCGTTGCAAAAACAGAAATTGTCCTGTACTGTCTATTGAGGAAAGCCGTTGCACCTTCTTGAATGGCTTTGGAAATGTCAGTCATTTTCTGGCTGCCCTTGTCCTGTTTCAAGACATAGACGCCTGAAACGATTGAGAACAATAATGCTAATACCGCCGATCCAAAAATGAATTCAAATGCCACTTTTATTCCCCATTACTATCGCGAAAAGACGAGTGCCTTTATTTTTAGTTTGTAAGATAAAATCGCCCTGATACTCGCATTTGCTTAGTCTTCCGCAAGATACTTCTTTTGTTTCAGTCTTATAATTTTGATGCCATTGTTTTTTAAAGCTTTTATCAGCTCTTTGTCGTTCGTGCCAACCGAGCATTTTTCCTGTACTGCATAATTTAAAATTGCCCTGTCGCCTTTTTCCCTCGCCCTGATTACTTCGACTTTTTTTTCCTTGATAAGTCTGATTGCCACTTTCGCGGCCATGCCGTCTTTGCCCCTCTTTTTTGACAGCTTCTTCAATTCGTCGACGCATGACGATGGCGTCAATATTTCATAGTCCTTGAGAAATTCGAATATGTCAACGCCAAACTGGTTAGGTATCATCATGAAGTTTGTATCGAGAAGTATTTTCATATTTTTACACCATATTTTTTGAGACCTTTTGTTAAATGTTTCACGTTCTTGAAGTGTATGACATTCATTCCAAGTCTTTTTGGAGTTTCTAAGAATTCTTCTCTATCCTCTATATAGATGCATTCCTCTGGTTTTAATTTCAGTTTTTCCAATGCTATTCTGAATATTTTCTGATTTGGTTTTATCGCACCTATATCACAGGAAAGGACAACATGGTCAAAAAAAGAATAGATGTTCATCATATGATCATGTTTCTTGTGCATTGGCGTAACGTTAGAAAGGATGCAAGTTACGTAATTTTTCTGAAGCATTTTTGCAATCATCATTAAATCCTTGTTTGTTTTTGCGATTTTCAGGTATTTATCATCAGAAAGAGTTTGCAGGCGCTTTGCGGGAATTCCATATTTCTTTGACAATATATTAAAAAATTCTTTCTCGGTTAGTTTTCCTAATAGTGCTTTTCTATGTATGGCATCTTTTCTATCAAAAACCTTTTTACCCAATCCCTTATTGATAGTATCATGCACTTTGTCTATTTTCTCTTTTAACAGTACGCCGCCTACGTCAAAAATGATGCATTTTATTACCATTAGAATTAATTGAAAAATCAAGAATTAAAAGTGAAATGAAATGCTCCTAGGATAACCCACACCTAAAGGTGTGGGTTTCATGGGAGCATGGCATCTCAAATGCATTGCCTTCATCTGCTGCCTGAAGGCAGCAGTTTTCAATGCATTTGCAGATAAAAAAGAAAAAATTGTCAACACGGGCGTGAGTCCGTTATTAGCTAGTTTTGGTTTATTCTTCGTCGCTTCCTGATTGTTCCGTTGATTCTTCGCTGTCCGAAGCTTCTGTATCAGAAGTCTCTTCAGATTCTGAAGCTCCTTCAGAACCGCCTTTGGCCGCGCCGATTTTTTCGCCAATAGCAAAGCGGCTTGCAACTTCCTTTATTCGAATTCTGCATTCTTCGCCTTTCTTTGCACCAGCCACGAAAACGATGAAGTTTTCTATCTTTGTTATTCCATCGCCCTTGGCACCGACATCAGTTATCTTGACATCGTGCTCTTCGCCAACTTTAATTGGCTTAGGCTTGTCATCGTCTTCTCTTCGAGGTCTACCGAAGCCACCGCGACCTCCGCCGAAGCCTCCGCCGCCTCCTCCGCCTCTACCAAAACCTCCGCTACCGCGACCTCCGCCGAAGCCTCCGCCGCCACCGCGTCTTTCTCTATGTTCGTACATTCCTTTAACACCTTTTTTTTCCAAAGGATAGAAACAGGTCTGGTTTATTGCCATTTACAGCAAAATTCAACCTGCGTTTCCATTACCCCTTGTTTTATACTGTTAGAAAATAGGCCCTCAATGTCTGCAGGTACGCAAAATGCGTCTTTACCTTTACCATTTACCTTCCTACCCTAACCGTACAATTACTACTTTCGGATAAGTATTTAAGGACTGTTTTTATAGCGGGTTTATGCGAAAAATGCTTGCAATAACAGGGCGACATTGCACTGGAAAAGACACATCTGCAGCTTACTTGTTAAACGGGCGCGGCTATAATAGAATTGTTGGAGTTTCTGATGTGCTAAGAGATACGGCAACACGTATGGGCTTGTCGCATAGCTTACATGTTTTGACGAGCTTGCAAGGCAGATAGGTAGCAACGGCTCCGGTACAATAGTTTCT
>CAYJUT010000054.1:0-5576 GCA_964373415.1 uncultured archaeon
CCGCCGGTGCAGCAGGGCTTTCTTCTTGTCATGAGATCACCTCATCTTTAATAGTTTCTTTTGTATACTAATTGATATAAGCGGAATTTAAGGTGAGCAGTTTCATGGCAGAAACCAGTTTCTATATGGTAACTAAAGGCAGACCTACGCTGAAAGCGTCATCTGATTTTTGCAGAATGAAGGGTAACGGCTACTGTCCAAAGCCGCTGGAGCAAGTGGCAGTTTTCTTGAGTAAAAAGTGGGCGCTTAGCATAATAGTGACGATCGGCAATTTCGGCAACTTGAGATTCAACGACCTTCTGGGAAGAATTGAAGGCATTACGCAGAAAACATTATCCGAAAGATTGAAAGAGCTTGAGCAATATAACTTGGTAGCCAGACAGGCGTTTGCAGAAAGGCCGCCGCGTGTTGAATATTCCTTGACATCAAAAGGTCAGAAAGTAAGGAAATTTGTTTTGCCGCTGCTAAAGCTTGCAGAATCTCAAACCTTTGTTAGAAACTAATATATACAAACTCTGTAAAGGTTTTATATTAATCGGCGCATAAGTATAGCATGAAACGCACAAATACTGAAATGCAGAAAAGTCATACTATACTTGTATTTCTCTTTCTGTTCGTGTCCGTTATGTTCTTCGCATTTCTGGCTATATTGCTGCCACAATTTGTATTCCTTACGCCTTTAGGTCTTGTAGTGGGGCCTACGGCCGTTCTGCTGAAACCCACTTTAATACACGGTAGGAAATGGAAGCGATAAAGCGGATTTGGTGGTTTAATTGAGCGATTTCAAATGCAACGAATGCGAAAGAGATTTTTCTTCCCGAGAAGCGCTGGATCATCACAATAAGGATAAACATGGCATTGGCGGGTTGCAATCAAAGCATGAATTACGGCAATTAAAAAAACAAGAAAGAGAAAAGCAGCAGGATTTTGTACAAAAGAAAATACACAGATCCAAATTAATTAAGAGAGTGGCATACCTAGGAATTCCGGTTATTATATTGCTGTCAATAGCGGTCGCTTTTATTTCTACTCAACCCCCCCGCAGTAATTCAGATTCTTCAAATTCTGATATTCCAAGAACTCCGATACACTGGCATCCGACACTAGAAGTTGCAATCAAGGGCCAAGTGCAGACTATACCAGCTAATTTAGGGACTGTAGGCGGCCACGAGCCAATACACACTCACGATACTACAGGCACCCTGCATTATGAAAACAACAACCCAACCTCTGAGAATATGAGGCTGGGCTACTTTTTTGACAGGGTGTGGAGAAAACAATTCAACAGCACATGCATAATGAGCTATTGCAATAGTGATTCTGGAACTGTAAAAATGTTTGTTAATGGGCAAGAAAATTTTGAGTTTGATAATTACATACCTAGGGATAAAGATGAGATAAGAATAGAGTTTAGCTAGAAAACAATTCTAATCGCGGCGCTTATTGCGCTTAGATTTCATCGGGTTCACCTGAATTTTTATTTTAGCGCGCCGAGGAGAAGCTTCTTTGCTTCTGGCAATAAGGATTTTTTCAAATCCTTCGTGCAGATGCATATGCAGCAATCGCATGCAGGACATACTCCGCCAGTGCAACACGGTTTTCTTCTTGCCATAAAATCACCTCAGCTTTAATAGTTTCTTTTTTATACTAATTAACAGAAGCGGAATTTAAGGTGAGCAGTTTCATGACAGAAACCAGTTTACAAATAGTAAGTAATAGAGAATGCAAGATGAAAGGCAACGACTATTTTATTTTTGCGCTTGTGCGTCACGAACATGAACAGTGTCCAGTCGTTTCTTGTGTCGATATTATGCCTTTTAGAGCTTCCGCTAACAAAGTTACTTAGGTTCATAGAGAACCCTCCTGCGGATTTTGATACGGATGCCGTTTAGGGCGGCATCACTATCCGCACTTTATACATGGATGTGCATTCAGAAAAAGAGCCTCGCTCTCATCTGCGGGTTTTCCCTGAAGTCTGCGAGGTCAAACCCGCAGTATTCCCGCTCGGCAATAAAAGTTCGTTTATTGTTCTGCTGACTGGCGGATTTCCTTTGCGATTTTCGGTCCGAATATCTTCGCGAGAACATTTTCGTCAGTCTTCTTGATGTCGTTTGCAGTGCGGATGCCGGCTGCGTACAGCTTCCTCGCACGGGCGCGGCCTATGCCTTTCAATGTAACAAGCTTCAACAGCTCTTCACGGACACCATGCTTGATTTGCAGTTTGACCTTGTTTAGATTATTTGCAATTTCCCTTATCCCCAGCAGCACGGCCAGCTCGCTTGCAGCGTATAACATCCATTCAGCATTTGTTGTCTTGTTGTAAAGCTCCCCGGGCGTGACGCCGTATTTTTCAAGTATCTTGTCCTCTCCGGATTCATTCGTCCATTCCTTAAGCATCAAAGCTGTTTTGAAGCTGCTCAGGAAGTCCTCGTATTCGACATCCCACACATCAGGCGCTTCTATGTCCGCTTTCACGAGTTCGTATTCCACGTCCTCGTACTCGGTTTTCCTGACAGAAAGAAGCGGCTTCATCTCGTCACACTGGCATATCATCATTAGGTTCTGCACAGGCGAATCGTCCTCGCTGACCACGCTCAATATGAAATTGGCAGACACGGGGTCTATGTAAAGCTCGCTTACACGCTTCCCTATTTTTGTCGGATGCAACTCGACGTCCTGGGTAAGCTGGAATGCCGGCATGAATTCCCTCGATATGAATTCCTTCGTGTTTCCGACTACTATGAACTTGTAGCTCTCCAGCTCGATTATGATGCGCTCTATCTTGCCGATTATCCTGTTTATGTCACCATATTGTTTGGCAAAAAAAGTGCGGAGAAAAAAACTCTCCAGTTCGCTTTTTGTCTTCACCTGACCGCCGGTTATCAGCGCCAGCACATAGATCCGCAGCGCGCGATCCATGCCAAGCTTGGAGTAGATTGGCTCCGCTTCCCCCATTATGTATCTTTCCCAAAGCGCCTTTGCCTCGGTGCTGCTTTTTGCAATGAGTATTGCCTCTCCTTCTGTATCATATTTTGGACGCCCGGCACGGCCACAGTTGTGGACTATAAACCCGTTACAGACGAAATTCTCGCTTTGCTCAATTGATAAGTTGTAGACAGGGATCGGGTGCTTTGTTCTTATGATTTCTACAGATTTAACGCGTTCAAAGTTTACATCTGCTATACGTGTGGTAGGTCGTGTGTTTCTGATGTATTCTGCTGTCTGATTTTCAAAACGTATTGAAGGCGCTTGTTTCAAGAATTTATTTACATCGGTTTTTCTGTGAACCCCTAAAACATATGAACCCGCTTCAGGATATATGTAGGCGTGTATGCTGAGTCTTAATAACAAATTTTTACAACCCTCAACTAATTTCTTACTTCTAGAGCTTAAGCGTAATGATTTTGACTTCATATCAAAACTTCCATCACCATCGAACATGCCAGCAAGATATGCTCCAATAAGCTTATTGGGGAACGTATGGGTTTGTCCAATGTCTATTTTATGGGATTTAGCGCCAGATGGAATCCCCAAATTATTTAAAATATTTGCAAGGACTTGGTTCGATATTTCTAGACGGAAACTTTGTTTTGAATTCTTAAAACCGCCTTTATGCAGACTCTTGTAGTATCTTACACCGAAACTCCTTAGAATACTTTCTAACTTAGAAATTATACGAATATCCACGCTCGATATTTTCATTTTTCTATACGGCACGTTTTTCCATTTGCCTTTTCCTGTATAACTAACAATCGAGCCCTCTGCAGCAAATATACCAAGAAACCACGCAAACTCTTCGTTTAAATTTTTGGGCAATATAATTTCGTTTCCATATTTACTTTTAAACCTTTTTTGCGCCATAAGATTTGTCAGTTCTTCATACTCACATTTCGCAATTTTAGCCAATGGTTTTATAATATGCAGTGGAATTGATTTATTGTAGCAATACGCTTTTAACGTTTTATATGGTATCTTAAGTGCTATGGATACCTGTTTTTGTGTTAAATTTGATTTTTTGATAAGTGTTCTAACAACATGCTGTGCGTCTTTAACGTATGTGTCATCGTTTAGTATGTCTAAAAAGAGCAAATTGGGCATATCTATTTTTACATTTGCTATCATGCCTATATAATCGTCTTTTTTAACTTCGGAAATTTTAGTCCATACAGGCTTATCATTTTTTAACGTTAGCACAGGATGTTCCGGTGTGGCTACTAATTCATTACTAGCAGCCTTGATTTTTACAAACTCTTTGGATTCACGCTTAAATTTTCTTATAATTTTTGCTGATTCCGAATTAAATTTTCTAGGTTCTAATGAAATTACTTCGTTGTCAACTTGATCGATTAAATCTCCTATCTTTTTTGTAGTTCCATTGCTCATAAGAATCTGCGAGTCGTGAGGGACGCACATTTGCTGCACTTCAAGCACAGGCAGATAGGATGCTCCATAACCGTGAGTGAACCGTTTTGTGTCGCGTATGCCGACGCGAAATGCAGGAATATTTATACCAAGCGCAAGTGTCGGCGTGGCTGTTAGTGTCTTGAGCAAACCGAGACGAAACGCGTCCTCAACGAGCTTGCGCTGCTTTGACACAAGACCGGCATGGTGAAATGCAACGCCGCCTTCGATTATGCGTGCAAGGCGCCTGCACTGCCTGGTGGGGCTGCCGAGGACATTTTCAACGTCATTCGAAAGTTTCTTCAGCTGCGTGCGCTCGCCGACTGTCAGCATGGCTCGCATGTTCTTCGATATTTTTTCTGCGCACGCCTCCGCGCTCTTTCTCGTAGAAACAAAAACAAGCGACTGCTTTCCCTTCCTGACCGTGTCGACGCAGAGAGCATTTTCTATTTCCATGTCTGATGCTATAGTGCCCTTTATTTTTCCGAATTCGATCTTGTATTTCTCGCCATCAGGATACATGATTCCTTTCTGGAGCCTGACAGGCCTGTAATCGCTCCTTACAAGCCCGGCATTCAACCACTCTGCAATCTGCTGGGCATTCCCGATTGTAGCTGATAACGCTATTATCTGGCTTTTTGTGATTCCCATGAGCTGTGTGAGCACTATTTCAAGTGTAGGCCCGCGCGAAGGATCATCCATGACATGGATCTCGTCAGAAACTATAAGCGATATATCCCTAGTCCATGGAACGCTGTGCCTCAGGAGCGAATCCATCTTCTCGTTGCTGGCTATTATCAGGTCGTATCCGCCCAGCCAGCCGTCTGTGCCGTCCAAATCACCAGTTGCAATCGCCACTTTCATCCCGATTTTCTTGTATTTGCTGAAATCCTCGTACTTCTCGCTGGCCAATGCCTTTAATGGCACGAGGTAGACGCTCTTGCCGCCTTCCAAGTAATTTTTGAGTATCGCCATTTCAGCTATAAGCGTCTTGCCTGAAGCAGTAGGAGCCGCAATAACAAGATTCTTTTTTTCAAAAAGTCCTTTCTTCACGGCATCTATCTGCGGCGGGTTTAGCTCTGTTATGCCCTGCCCCTTCAGCAGAGAAATAAGCCTTTCAGGCAGAGGCAGCTTTTCAAGAAGCATATGACTATTGGTCGAAAAAAGAATAAATA
>CAYJUT010000055.1:0-5516 GCA_964373415.1 uncultured archaeon
GAAAAAGTTCCTCAGGCCGGCGCAAGACCTAGAATCAATATAACAAGTTTTATGAACTTCCTCTAAATGAGTTTTAGTGCTTCTTCTGGTGTAATAATTTTTGTCGTGCCAAATTTCTTTAGTTTGAGAAGATGCTTGTCGTAAGTGATTATGTAATCAGATGAAGATGCAACTGCGCATTCTATAATTTTATTATCGTCAGGATCGTCTTTTACGACGTCTAATTTTTTATTTGCTTCTACAATTTCTAAAAAAGAAAATACAACATGCTTAATACTATTTAATTTGACATCGCTATAATCAAATTCACGTCTAAGAATTTTCTGGTATTCCAATATAATTTCCGTTGAAGAAAATATTTGGTTGCCAGAGAGTATCAATTTATGCAGAAGTTTCTGTGAAACACTACCTCCCCACAAAGTAGAAGAAATGAGGGCGTTTGTGTCGAAAACAAAACGCATATTTATTTTCTCCTTGACCTTTCAACAATTCTTGGTATGTCTTTCTCTTTTATTCCCATCTTCTGAAGATGTCTTTTCCCATCTTTTGCCATCTCCTCCAACGTCTTTATTAATTCTGACTTTGATGGCATTATTATTTTTTTCAGAACAATAGTGTCTTTGCTACTCGAAACAACGAACAATGTGCCCTCTTCGGCACTTATCTCTTCTCTTATATCCTGTGGAATAACAATCTGCCCCTTTGAAGACATCTTTACAGTTTCCACAACCATACTACCACCTCTTACTATCTTACTTTCTTATTGTAAGACTATTTAAACTTTATTCACACACCCATAATCAGCCTGAAGAAATTGCGCAGCCCAGGTGCTAATCCTAAAATAAGTATCACAAGCTTGATGAACTTCCTCTTTTCCAAGTCTTTCTTTTCTTTCAGTTCTTTATCCAGTACATATAGAACCGCACCGACAACAAAGAATTTCAGGGCAAACATGACAGCCGGCCCGAATATGCCTATAAGGAACGAAGGCAGTACGTGCTGTTCGAAATACGGGAAATACTGGAGAGCAACGAATGTTGTTGTGGCGTCGAACATGTGAACGCCTAGCAGTGCCGTGTTTTCCCACGTGAATAAATTTTGCAGTTTTTTAGTCCTGTCGCTTAATTTCTTTAAAAAGACCAGCAGAAGCGTCCAGAATATTGAAAGTGTTATTATTGCAGCGAATGCAAACGGCACACGAAGCGCAACTTGTGAAAGGCCTGCAAGAACCAAAAGGAAGCCTATGGCGGCCCAAGTCATATGGTACGAAATATTCCACCGACCTTTCCGACTTAGTATTTCTATAAATTTAGAAATCAAAAGCCCGACGAACGCAACAACAAAAATAACTATGTAAATTATCGGAGTCTTGAACCAGATTCCATACGATGCAGCGTCTTCCAGCGCCCGAAGCAGCCCGCCCAGAATCACGTAAGGCAATACACCTATCAGAAACTTGTTGTCTATCACGATTTTCATTTTTTTCAGCAATTTGTACGTTATGAAAACGGCTATTATCAGCAGGACAGCATAAGTCAGCGTATTGACGATATTATAGCCGGTGCCCTGAATTACAGGATCTATAAAATATTGCTGGAAAAAGTCCATTTTAATAAAATTTACAGAAATGTTTAAATTCTTGCGATACTAATTATGTTTGGTTTATATGGGAAGAAATTATTGGTACGTTATTAGGATCGACGGAGAAGAAGTCTGGAGGGGCAAGCACACAAAGGGCATATACTGGGATTTCAAAAAGAAGAACCCGAACAAGAAAGTATCTATAGAATGGGAATCTGATGACGATCTTCTTGTGGTATTTTTTGGTTGATATAATGAAATTCCATTACACCGAAAAAGAAAGCAAAATTCTTGGGCATATACTCAAGCCGCTTATTTATATTGAAATTTTTTCTGAAAAACATGGTCTTTGGTGCGGTATTAATAATGCCATGGTTGACACAGGCGCAGACATAACTTTAATTTCACGGGATATTGGGGAAGAATTAGTTAATGATATATTTACAGGGACAAAGGCTTCTATGAAGGGTATAACACATCATGAGGTAGATGTTTATATTCATGATTTAAAATTAAAAGTTATAGGCAAGGAGTTCACCACCAAAGTAGCTATTGCAAATTCTGAAGAGGTTCCGATTCTTCTAGGCAGGTTTGGTGCGTTGGATCTGTTTGATGCCAGATTCGTTAAAGGCAAAGAGTTTGTTCTTGATTGAACCGACAACTTTTTCCTTTTACTTCAAAACGCTTTTATATTAAGAAAGGGCATACTTATTCAGGTCGTAATATGAAATTTACATATGTTTTATCAGCAATGCTTTTTGTCCTCATCGTTGTTAGCGGATGCATAGGCATACAGGATGTGTTCGGGCGCGACGTTATAAGCGTTCAGCAGAACACAGTGAAAAACGGGGTGCGCGACGTAATAACACTCAAAGACATAAACACTATACCAAAATCACCGCTGCTGCCCGACCAGCAGGTAATATTTTCTTTCATATCGGCAAATAACGATAATCTGAAAAAAGCTCATATGGCAGCCGACCTTTTCAACGCGCCAACCATGAGGGATGTCACAGGCGCGAAGCCGTGCAATTTGTATACAGGAACGTCTGGAACTACGGGCAGCGTATGCCAATCATGCTTGTCGCAGGGATATTCAGGCGCATGCCCGTCAACATCCGAGTGTACTACCACAGGCCCATGTCCTAATAATGATTTTCAAATATGCCAAGCGACAACTGGCTCACCCGAACAATCACGTTACTGCGTGCCAGACCAGTGTGCAATGCCCAACGGCTGTGATGTCCTGCCTGGCGAGGAAAAACAAGTAAACTTCTTTTTGAGGACGCCAGGCGAGGCGGAGATAGCGAACATAAAGACGGACACCAAGCTGGATTTCAAGGTTGTTTACGATTTTGACGGGACTCTGACTTACCTGATACCTGCTATCAGCACTGACGAGATAATAAAGCGCCAGCGCAGCGGCGACAAGACAACTCTTTTCACTTCAAGGTCCTACAGCAGCGGGCCCGTGCAGGTTGATGTGCAGATACAGGGTGCGCCTTACATGCTCTCCGACTCAAGCGGCAGAATAACAGACACCGTTCTTTTGTTCAGCATCAAGAATGTAGGCAGCGGAAACATAGTCAACTCCCAGATAAACAGCGGCGACATGACGATCGTATTTCCGCCGGAATTTGTGGCGGACGAAGAAAGGCATAGCGACAAGTTCGAATGCACCAAGACCAATGAAGGCACTCTTTGCATCAATGTAGGGAAAGGGGGCGAAGACCGCACCAGACCGAAAAACGATCCAAACAATATAGGCATAATACCCCTGTATAAGGACGAATCACGCTCATCGCTGTATTTTACAGTACATATTGCGCAGCCTCTTCAGGAGCCGTTCAGGACATTCCAGATATCATCATACGTAACATACAGGTATGAGTTGAGGAACTCCGTAGCATTGACAATAAACCCGTTCCAGAACGTGTAATCAAACGGAGAGATTGGCTAGCAAGAAGGGACAAGATGTTTTGTCATTGCCTTTTTTATTCAGGTCTTGCCAATAATATTTCATGCATTCGCATTCCAATTACATATTATGCGCGCTTTTGCTTATCATTTTGCTCAGCGGCTGCACGTCCATAAGAGACCAGGGACTTGTGATGTCTTTGCAGGCCGATCCGCCGGTAATGTTCTCGGAGACCAGCACGCTTTTGCACATAGACATCGACAACCGGAATCAGAAATCTATACGGAATGTTGTTGTGGACCTTTTCGATACGGGACTCCTTGCTGATGCGGGCCTCTCGTCTGAGAGGAGGTGCTCGAAATATTTTGACCGTCTGCTGCCGTATGAATTTCAGTCCATTACATGCAGGCTCAACGCGCCCAGGATAGTGGACAACACGGTGCAGACGCAGGTGAATGCGCTCGTCGCTTTCGATTCACGTCTCGATGCCACGCAGATTTTCGAGGTGATATCAGAGAACGAATATCAGAGGCGTTTGGCTTCTAGAAGTTATGAACCGGGACCGGGCAGCTACATCTACAGCGACAAGAATGTCATGATAAAAATTGATTTCAACGAGCAGCTGCCGCTTGTGATAAGGCCCGGCAAGGAATATTTCGTCTATTTCACAATAACTAACGTGGGCAATGGTTTCATCCAGTTTATCAAGCCCGGCGATCTGGTTATAAGTCCGGTCGGCAGCAGGATGCCACTTGTAGTGAAATGCCCGCCGCGCCAAACATTAGCGCCGGTCGGAAAAGAATTTCCCCGAATAGCATGCGAGTTGTCATTGCCGCCGCAGTTTTTGGCTGGCGACGATCTGTTGAACGCTGATTTTGTCGTAGCCATCAATTACAGGTATGAAATGCGAGAGAGCCTGCCTATAAACATAATAAAATAAAGTTATTTTGCTGGACGTATTCTGCACGTAATTTATACGACCTGGCGTCCATTATAACACAACGTATTTATACCACTTTATGCTAATAATACAAAGGCTGATTTGATGAATAGGGCGTATGTTATACTTATTTTGGCTGTTGTCGCGATATCTGGCTGCGTTGGACAAAGAGCTGTGACAGTCGGAGAGAATCGTGGCGTTACTATAAACAGTTTTCTGGCCTCACCGACACAGGTTTATACGGGCGAGAGTGTGCTTCTTGATGTGGAAATAGAAAACATAGGAGGCACTACAGCAAAGAATGTCCAAGTCGACTTATTTGGAGTAGAAGGACAGTGGAGAGACAGTTTGGGCAATCTCATAGACTCCACACTCACAAAATGGGGCAACATAATTTTGAGACCTCCGTTCCCTGACAGGAATATACCAGGGGACCTGCGCATAACACAGTGGGAGATTACTACACCGGACATACCGCAGGGCATCACGGCAAATCTGCCAATAGAGGCGCGCGTTACTTATGATTACAATACCTCAGGACATCTGGGCGTCAAGCTTGTAAGCTTAGACGAATGGAGAAGAAAACAGCTGCTTAGTGAAGAGGTTACAAACCCGTTCGTTATAATAAACAGCAACGGCCCGTTAAAATTGAGCATACCTGAAAGATACAGGACCCCGATAATAGTGGACACCACAAGCTCAAACCAGTTCGAGACTTATCCGTTCAGAATACAGATAGACAACGTGGGCGATGGGTTCCCCATAACGCCTGAGGACGATGGCCGCATAAGGGGCGCAGGCGGGCGATTGCAGGGCACTATAGACCTGTTCGGTCCTGGCGTTGAATTTGAGGAATGCCTCGGCGTGAGAGGCGGAACTCATATAGATCTGGACGACGCAGACATACTGATAAGATTGCGCGAGATTGGGCGCGGTTCTCTGCCAATAGCATGCAACGTCAAGATCGACAAGACGGTATGGTCGAACAGGGCGGAAGACACACTACAGTTCATCTTCAACATCAGATACAGGTATTATGTTTCACAACAGGCAACAGTGCAGGTTGTCGGCGTTTAA